>NZ_JBQSXG010000027.1:0-30834 GCF_052378005.1 Psychrobacter sp. AOP31-B2-9 | reverse complement strand
CTATTAAGTAATAATAATGCTTATTTCCTTCTAAAAAGTATTTAATTTTTAGATTTGGACTGAACGATCGTTAAAGATAGGTGTTATTAAATAGCATTCTTTAAGTTATTTTCTATTTTAGCGATATTAATAGCTATAGTCACTGCACTACAAAAGAGTTATGTTTTGGATGAATATCATAAAACAATTTAGATAAGTCATTGAGTCTAGCTAAACAGCTTGGTGTTAAAAAGTTTGGCGATATTTTTAGAAAAGGAGTGATCTTTGAAATTTTCTTGTTCATTGGAAACATCTTCTGAGCGTATTCGTTTAGTCAATGTTATCTCACCGCTTATCAAAGCAGGTTATCAACTCTTATCCCAAAAGCAAGAGTCTTCAGAAAATGGCGGCAATATTATTCATGTTGTTGCCAAAAGCAGAGAGTCAAAGACACAAGAGGATTTAATCAATGATTTGTCTTCTATCGAAGGCTGTAGCCTTTTTCAGTTAGAAATAGATGAAGATGACAGTGCAGGTGCAGGTGCAGGTGCAGGTGCAGGTGCAAGTGCAGTAGATGCCGTCTCATCAGCACCACCAATGAAACAAAGCTTGGATGAAAAAAATGCTTTAACATCTATTGGTGCTCAGTATCCAGACATAGTAGATGTGGTTAGACGATATGAGAATGTCGTACCAAATGACATTCGCGATCAAGCATTGTATGAGTTAGGACGCAAGGTGGGTGGCGGTATTTATCAACGTGACTACTCTCTTGGTAGTCCATTAAAACTATCAGCAACCATTAGTCGTGAACTTGTACCAGCCTTAAAAGAATTTTCTAAGGTGAAAGCTAAAAACGATGTAATTTCGTTAATTAAATGCCCATTCTGCAAGTTGTCAGATAGCAACCATTCAGGCTGTCATTTTGTTGTTGGTTATATAGAAGGCTTCTTAGCAAGTAATCCTGCGGTAAAAGATGCTCAGGTCAGAGAGACAAGTTGTGGGGCTGGTAGTACCAATATTTGTGAATTTACCATTTGGTAAAAAATCATGCATAGACAGTTTAATGCCTATGAATAATAGTAATAAATGCATAAAGTATCTTGGTTCATCCAAACCAGTGTTGCTTAAGCTCAGTTTTGTTAAATATAGAGGGCGAAGAAAATGATAGAAGTTGAATATAACCTGCTTTTGGTGTTTATCTCATATGTTATTGCAGTACTTGGTTCTTATGTTGGCTTAAACCTTGCCATCCGCGTGCCATCTGCTAAGCCAGGAAACGATCTATACTTTTGGGTCGCATTGTCTTCAATCGCGCTCGGTGGTGCCATTTGGTCGATGCATTATATTGGTATGATGGCCGTTGATATGAAGATGCCGGTCACTTATGATTTAAGCTTGACTATTATCTCAATGTTACTTGCCGTTTTATTTGTTGCGGTTGGTATTGTTATCGTTGGTCGCGGAGAGCCTAATATGGCCAAGTTGATTGGCGGTGGAGTCATTACTGGACTTGGTATTGCGGCAATGCACTACACAGGTATGGCTTCAATGCAAATGGATGCAACCATGTCATATAACATGCCACTCCTAATGGTTTCAATTGCAATTGCAATCGTTGCAGCGATAACTGCGTTATGGTTAGCGTTTAATCTACGAGGCACATTACAACGCTTTGGTAGTGCGTTTTTGATGGGGCTAGCGGTTTGTGGTATGCACTATGTTGGTGTGGCAGCTATGGATATGCAGATGACAGGTAATATGATGCCTATGAGTCATTCATATGTTCATCCTACTTCTTCATCAATGATTATCTTTATCGGTTCAGTAGTTGTATTGGGATTACTATGGATTTTAGCCTCTAAAAATGCACCTAAAAAAGAGAATCTAGTATTTGGTGAATAACACTCAGCCATGACTGTTCTGTTTATTAAGTCGCTTATAACAAAAAAGGTTTTTAGAATTTAATTCTAAAAACCTTTTTTATGCCGTACTGTTTTTGAATAAAAGCCAGTCGTATATATACTCTAATCAATGATGGCTTCTTCTATCTTGACACTCGTCATGATAGAGCGTACTTGGCAGGGCTTTATCTGTTGGATGATGTCAGACAGTTTAGGCTTGCTTGTTAGGCCTAACCAATAAGCAAAGCCGACTTGGGTTAAGTCTATACCACAATGAGTCGTATAACCTATACCACCCGATGGACGACTGTTAATTTCCAATACACGGTGCTTACCTTCGTCATCAGCTTTGGTCTGCACACTGACGATACCATCACAGTTAAACGCTTTAATGAGCGGAATGACCACATCCATAACAGATTTTTCGTAGCCAATATGCTGGACCTTCCCAGTTTTGTAGCGAGTGACTGCAGCCAGTACTTCGCCATATTCGCACACGACATCGATAGAGTATTCTTGTCCTGATAAGTAAGGCATCAATAGCATAGGAATGGGGCGATCATGTACCATTGAGCTGTTCTTATAGGCGTTTAGAAATTGTGTAGTGCTGATTTTTTTTTGTTCAGTAAAGTATAAATGCTCAAAGCTATCATATTGATTTATCGTTTCTTTACCTGAATCTAATCTCCAAAATCCTTGCGCAAAAATACCAGTCACTGGTTTGACGCATAAAGGTTGATGACCATGTTTGGCAAGTAAGGACTCAAGCTCGTTGACGTTGTCAAAACGCCAAGCCTCTGCGACTGGAATATCATGCTGATGACACTGTTGCATAAAGGCAAATTTATCATCAATTGACTCTAAAGATGAAACGCTGGTTGCGCCGGTTAATAAACGAATACCTGCAGCTTCAAATATCTCACGATGGGCTTCATAATCAACCCCATTACGTCCAGTCAGTAATACTTTTACTTTGTCTTTTTTTGCTTGCTCTAAGACGAACTGCCAGCGTGACATCAGTGGTGTAGTAGGTTCAGGCGCTGTTTGCTCATTATCACTTGCAGTGATGGCGTAAGGCTCAAAATAGATATTATCAGCAAACTCAAAAATCTCAGCTCTATTATCACGATGTGAGGCAATAATATTGAATGGTGTATGAGATTGCGCCTTTAATGACTGCAAACTGGCTAACATATCACGCTGACTTGATTGACCTTCGGCTAGCCAAGCAGCAGTTGATGTTATAGGGTAGCTATCGTTAGCAAGATTATTCATAATTCTCTCAGCAGTATCGTAGGTTTTAGATGTAATTGGATGATGTGATATTGTTATCTTAACAGTATTGGGAATGTAAGCAGGCGTGAAAAATAGCTCAATTTTAGGTTGCAAACATTGCTGACATTAACAGTTATTATATACACATACCCATTGTTATAAATGTAGTTAATAAAATAGCACTAAAGTTTTTTGGGATAGCTTTTGCACTGTTGCTGAATGAATATCTTGGCTCATATGGATAATGACATTCATGCTACTATATGAGGATAACCACGATGCCTCTTAGCGTCATGAACATATCGACATAATAAACAACTTAAAGGACGTATGATGAGTCAAGCTTTAATTGCAGGTGCCAATGCACCATTACCGACAGACAATATTAGCATCCGTATTCTGAGCCAAAATGCAATTGATTGTGCGGCTTATCGCTTGACCACGGAGGGTAAAGTACGCGGCGATGGCGATATGATATTTTATGGGCAAACACGTAGTGATGATGGCAGTGTCAGTTTTCGTGGTCACGATAGTGATGGGTTTTTTGATATTAACTTACCAGCGCAGCCTGCCAGTATTGAAAAAATAGCACTCGCGTTTTCTAGTGCGCAAACGCTTGCACAAGTGGGTGATGTCGATATTCAGGTGCTAAAAGGTAGTCAAGTATTGATGACTTGTCAACTGAGTGCTAATGGACGTGATGAAAAAGCGATTATTTTAGCGGAGTGTTACCGTAGGCAGGGTAATTGGAAATTTAGATTTATTGCGCAAGGATTTAATGGTGGGTTGAAGCCACTATCAGAACACTTCGGTGTTGAGATTGCTGATGAAACACCACCTCAGAGTCAGGATTAAAGCCAGTCTCAACCTATCAATACCCAGCGTCCAATTGATACGCAAAAAGCACGTAGTGCACCTCAGACAAGTACGCCGCCACCGATTCCGGCCAGTCCTTCAGTCAATTTAAGTAAAGTAACTTTAACCAAAAACCAATCCAGCATCAATCTGAAAAAGCGCGACGATTTTGGTAAAATATCAGTCAACCTAAACTGGAACCAACGCCCAGAAACTAATCAGCATGCACCCAAAAAAGGTCTGCTGGGAGATTTATTTAAACAGCATAAAGCGGGTGGTATTGATCTAGATATTGGTGCGATGATTCACTTGAAAAATGGTGAAAAAACACTGATCCAAGCATTAGGCAATCGTTTCGGCAGTTTGCAGTCAGCACCATATGTTTGCTTGCGTGCTGATGACAGAACAGGGCAGGTGAGTGGTGGTGAGTGGCTTGATATTAATGGCCAACAGTGGTCACAAATCGAAGAAGTATTTATCTTTGCTTTTATCTACGAAGGTGCACCCAATTGGGCACAAACCGATGGCGTGGTGACGATTGCCGTACCAGAGCAGCCACCGATTGAAACACGCTTAACCGAAGGTGCAGGCAATCTACCGATGTGTGCTATTGCTCGTTTGGTCAATCAACAAGGCAGTATCAATGTTGAGCGTATCAACCAATACTATAAAGGTCATCAAGAGATGGATAAAGCGTTTAATTGGGGCTTTAGCTGGAAGCGTGGTAGTAAGTAACCGTATTTATAGCTCCAGTTAATAGTCTTACTTGATAAAAAAATTGGCCCTTCTATTTATAGAAGGGCCAATTTTTTATAGTAACGTTGTAACGTTGTAACGTTAAAAGAGTTATTGAAACCAATTAAGCATGCGGTGTGATAGCAGGCATTAAATCATGGAAGGTACGACCAGAGGCTATTTCACCGATAGCATGCATTTTCCATTCATTGTTATGGCGATACACTTTTGCCATAACCATCGCCGTGTGACCGCCTTGCGCTGATAAGTTATAGCGAGCCACTTCTTGATTGTTATTGGCATTGACGATACGGCAAAACGCATTTTCTACTGTCTCAAATGTCTGACCAGTAAAGCTATTAACGGTAAAGACTAAAGAGGTAACACTTGCAGGGACTCTCGATAAATCTACATTGATGACTTCATCATCACCATCGCCATCACCAGTACGGTTATCGCCAGTGTGTACGATGCTGCCATCTTTTGATTTAAGTTGACTGAACCAAATGGCATCAACTGCTTGTTTATTAGCATCGAACATAATGCATGAGGCATCTAAGTCGATAGAGTCACCACCGCCACTGGCGCCACCGAATAATTTGCCTAAGAATCCACCTTTTTGACCTTGAGAGCTTTGTGCGACATCCCAGCCCAAACCTAATTTTACCTGTGTGAGATCGCCACCTGCTTCTTTACTAAGGGAGATCTTCTGACCTTTTTGTAAGCTAACTGCCATGTTCGTATCCTTATAATAGTTGTGAGTAAAACCGTTTAAAATAGTGCTAAGAGATGCTATAAGATGTTATCTAAAAACCCACCACCGCCACCACGTCCACCTGAGCTACTGCCTAATACACTTTGTAACCAACCTTGGTAGCTGTCACGATTTCGAGAGCAAATAATAACTTTACCAGTACCAGAGAAGTTCAAAACCATGCCTTCACCACTGGTGACTGAATTGATGATATTGCTCATAAACCCTTTTTTCTTACTGGTAGAGACCGATAACTTATAATCTAGATTTGAGTCCCAGCAAACGACGTGTCCGTTATCAATAATGACGTCTTTATCGGGCGTCACCTCAATCTCAAATAATGAACCGAAACCCGATACCACGACTTGACCTTGGCCCTGTGTCTGCATGACCATAAAGCCCCCAGTATCACCAAACACCGCACCACCAAGGTTACGCTGAATGTTGGCTCTGATATCGACGCCAGTTTGTGCAGCCACAAACGCACCATCACTAAGCGTATATTGCTGAGCACCACAATCAATGATTTGCATATCACCATCAAGCGTAGGCGCGAGTAAACAATCGCCTTCACCATTTACCGCTTCGATTTGTTGTTGAAATAACGATTCATCATTGGCAAAACGGCGCATAAGTGACTGCATCAATCCGCCTTGCAACTTACCTTTTAGCTCAAGGTTTGATTCCATCATTACCATTGCATTGGCTTCACAATAAATCGAATCGCCTTTTTTGAGGTTGCAATGCAAAAAAGGTTCGATGGTACCGATTAAGCTGAACGTTGCGGCCATGAGTTACCCATCCTTATTCTGATTTTTAAAACGTGCTCTTAGAGTCTGATTTTTAGAATGTTTGGTTTTTAGTTTTAGCGAGCCAATTAAAACTAAAGCCATCAAATGCTTTAAAATGGCACACTTGATGGCTTGTTTTTATCTCAATCAAATATTTAATTGAAATATCTATCTTGCTAAGCGATTACGTCAACACTAGGTTTATACGTTTACGCCATAAGAAGAGGCTAATGGCCCAAGACCACCGCTAAAGCCTTGACCCACGGCGCGGAATTTCCAATCGCCGTTGTGACGATATAGCTCACCAAAAATCATCGCTGTTTCAGTGCTACCGTCTTCTGATAGGTCATAACGTGCAATTTCAGACTGACCATTGTCATTTACAACACGGATGTAAGCATCGCCAACTTGACCAAAGTTTTGGTTACGAGCTTGACCTTCATAGATGATTGCGCAAACCGCTACTTTGCTGACATCGGCTGGGATATTAGCAAGATTGATTTTGATTTTTTCATCATCGCCATCACCTTCACCAGTACGGTTATCGCCAGTATGCTCTACGGCACCATTATCTGACTTTAGGTTATTGAAGAAGATAAAATCTTGATCGTTACGAACTTTCCCTGCTTCGTTGACCAAAAAGCCAATAGCATCTAGATCGAATTCTTGACCGTCAGTGGCACGTGGGTCCCAGCCCAAGCCGACAGTAATATTGGTTAAACCAGGGGCTTCTTTTGATAAGTTTACGTTGCCGCCTTTTGTTAAGCTAATAGCCATATAAATATCCTATTTATTAATAATTGAATGATAAGAAAACGAACTGAAAATGGTACAGTGGTCGATATGTAAGTGTAAACAAGCTATGCCTGTATAAGCTCTATATATCATTACGTTTTACTATACTAAGCGATTGCTTAGTAAGCAAGCCGTATTTTGTGCGCTTACTATATGCTTACTAAGCAGCATAATAACCGAGTGTCTCTGATACTTTTTTACAACTACGACAACAGTGGTTAAGGTATTGTTATCAAAAGTAAATTGTCTAATAATGAACACAGATATCAGAATCGAAATGATGGCTTGATATAAGAAAGGCTGTGTCAAATATATTGACACAACCTTTTTTTGATTTATTGACTGGCTTAGTTTTTTAATATCAAAAGCGCATCAATTGATAGACTTCGCTTCTTGCTTACGGTAGTTAAGTGACGCAACAAACGCCCAACCAATAAAGGCAATACCGATAAGACCAGTAATGACTTCTGGCACGTGGAATTTCACCGACAACAGCATGATAATCGCTAATGCACCAATCGCATAATGCGCGCCATGCTCAAGATAAACAAACTCGTCAAGCGTGCCTTTATCTACCAAGAAGATAGTCATAGAACGTACAAACATCGCACCAATGGCAAGACCTAGCATGATGACAATAACGTCGTTGGTAATGGCAAATGCACCAATAACACCATCAAAACTGAATGAAGCATCGAGGACTTCTAAGTATAAGAAGCCGATGATACCGCCTTTCATAATAGCGCTAGTCGCTGCTGCACCTGAACCATTTTCTTCGTTTTCTAGGTCTTCTTCAAGGTCACCTTCTAGCATGCCAGAGACAACCTGTACGCCAAGATAAACCAAGATACCCCAGACACCCGCAATCAATACAGCACCTGACTGCTCAGTACTGGCCCACGATACGGCAATCATCAAGACGATGAGAGCGACAAATACGCTCATGGCATCGACTTTGCCAAGCTTAGCCAAACGGCTCTCTAACCAATCAAACCAATGGACTTCTTTTTCATCAAAGATGAAGTTTAAGAAAACCAACAGTAAGAAAATACCACCAAATGCTGAGATTTCAGCATGATGCGCCATTAGCCTGGCTGAGTATTCTTCTGGTTGGTACAGAGCTAGATTGACGACTTCCATCATGCCAAGATCAGCGGTAACCGCAACGATGACAATAGGGAATACTAGGCGCATACCGAATACTGCGACTAAAATACCAACGGTTAAGAAGATCTTTTTCCAAAATTCGTCCCAGCCTTTGAGGACTGAAGCGTTGACCACCGCATTATCAAACGATAATGAAATCTCCATAACGGCCAAAATGGCAGTAATAGATAAGGTGGTTATCATGCCACCCATACCATCATGTGAATATCCCCACCACGCAGCTATCATCAAAGCGATAGCTGTGAAAATGAAGTCTAAATAAAAATGTCTCATGACATATCCTGTCTGGTTACGTAAAGCTAAAGTCGGTCTGCTATAGGCATAGCCTATGAAAAAGAGGTTATTGTTAGCCACTTTTTATGCATAAATTTAAATGAAACATATAGTATTACTGATTGTTTTACCATCTAAAACTACAACTATTTTGCAACTATTTGCAACCAGTGATGAGCATAGAGAATATACAGTGATGTCAGTAAAATTTAATAGTGAAAAATTGTTTATTATAAGTGATAGGGTGCATCGCTAAGCACGTTCTACTCAGAGCCTAGTGATGTCACCCTATATTGAGTGGTTATCTGATATAAGCGTTTATGCATATTACAAGTTACGATATAAAAGCGATTAAATATCTACACCATACTGCTGACACATCGCTTGTAAGCCGCCTGAGTAGCCTTGACCAACAGCGCGGAATTTCCACTCACCATTATGACGATACACTTCGCCGAACACCATGGCAGTCTCAACAGAGTAATCTTCTGCCAAGTCAAAACGAACCACTTCGGTACCTGTCTCTTCATTAACGACACGAATAAAAGCGTTAGCGACTTGACCGAAGTTTTGACTACGAGCCGCAGCGTCATGAATAGTCACTGTCACTACAATTTTATCGATATCGGCAGGTACTTGAGTCAGATTGACTTTAATGACTTCATCATCGCCATCACCTTCACCAGTACGATTATCACCAGTATGTTCAACAGCACCGTTGTCAGATTTTAATTGATTATAAAAGATAAAGTCATGATCACCGCGTACTTTACCAGCACCACTCAGTAAGAATACGCTGGCATCCAGATCAAACTCAGCACCAGAAGTTGCGCGCTCATCCCAACCTAGACCAATGAGTAGCTTGGTTAAATTTGGGTCAGTTTTGGTTAGCGATAAGTTACCGCCTTTATTAAGTGATAAAGCCATGAGATTATCCTTGTTATTAGAGTAGGGAGAAGTGCAATATCAAAGCAGTAGCCATGCGATTGAGTAAAGCTAAGCGAGCAAAATCGATAGTGTGATCAACATTATCAATTAACCATCGCCGCAAAACTATTGCTTAATAACGCCCTATCATAACAACAAAAAATGACCCAATCAAAGATGATTAGGTCATTATTATGTTTTATATAAAATACTGGGTTAGCAGATTTTTTAAGTGTTCACTGATATCGTTTAGCGATGGCGAATCTCAAAGCTTTGATGAATTGGTTTCTTGATATTAAAGTCAAAGCCAATGGTCTTTGGCGTGATATTAACGATGTCGTAGCGCTCGGTCAATTGCTCATCAAGCTCAAAGCGAGTAAAGTTATTTGAGAAATATAAGACACCATCAGAAGTTAATCGGTTCATTGCACGGTTAATGAGGGCGGCATGGTCACGCTGCACATCGAATGTACCCTGAAACTTTTTAGAGTTCGAAAAGGTCGGTGGATCGATAAAAATAATATCGAACTGTTCAGTATTGTCTTTAATCCATTCAAAAATATCAGCAGCGACGAATTGGTATTTGTTGCGACTGACGTCTAAACCATTAAGTACAAAGTTCTGCTTACCCCAATCCAGATAGTTCTGTGACAAATCGACACTGGTGACCTTTTTGGCGCCTGCCAATGCCGCATGGGCACTGGCTGTACAGGTATAGGCAAATAAGTTCAGTACAGATTTGCCGTGACTGTTGCTTTTAATACGCGCGCGCATGTTACGGTGATCGATGAATAGTCCCGTATCTAGATAGTCAGTAAAATTGACATAGAAATAAGCACCATCTTCGCGAGCGACATGGAACTTGCCACGCTTTTCAGTTGTGTTTTGCTTGCTATATTGATCATTGCCTGACTGGCGGGCACGGGTTTTGATAAAAACCTGTTCACGGTTAATGTTCAATACTTCGCGAATACCCATCAATGCTAGGTTAAAGCGTTTTTTAGCTGTTTCAGGTGGAATGGTTTTCGGCGGTGCATATTCTTGTACATGTACATATTCCCCATATAAGTCGATAGCAACCTTAAAATCAGGCAAGTCTGCATCATAAGCACGAATATTACTGACATTGTCTTTTTTGGCCAGTTTTTTGAGCTTGGCAAGGTTTTTTTGCAAGCGGTTAATAAAGTCTTGACCGTCTTCTACCTCAATTTCACGCTTTTCAAAACGACTGACAAGGTTGCCTGTTTGCCCTGCAATCAAGGTGCCATAACGGAAATAAACCGTAATAGCACCATTGTGACAGCGTAGTGTCTTAGGCTCTCTAATCGGTAATGTATCGACTTGCTCAACGTTAGCCGCCAAGATACCAAGCATTGGGTCAATGCCACTCCCTGCAAAGCTGTCTTGCAAAATAAGCCCAATCGCTTGATACAAGGGTTTAATCATATCTTCATCACCCAAACGCTCACCGTAAGGCGGGTTAGTGATGATCAAAGGATTGCTTAACCGACCGTCATTGACCATAGGTCGCAAGGTGTCATTGAGCTGATCAAGGGCACGTACCTCAAGATCAATCAATGGCATTAAATCATGTAAGCCTGCTGCAATTAAGTTCTTTTCGGTAGCGATTACCGCACCGCTATCGGCATCAAACCCTAAGATAAGTGGCAAAGTATCTGGCTGTTCAGAGGCAATGGCTAAGCCTTCGGCAAAACGTGTCTGTGCATCGTCAATCATTTGCTGCCATAACACCTCATCATGATGCTGCCATTGATAAAAACCAAATTGATTGGCTGCTTTATCGATACCCACGGCATAATCGCAATGCATCAGTAGCGCTTCGATAAGGAATGTACCAGAGCCACACATAGGGTCAATTAAAGCATTATAAAAAGGCGCGTTGCCAGCATCGTTTTTCTTATGCCAACCAGAACTATAGAGCAGGGCAGCTGCTAAGTTTTCTTTCAATGGTGCTTCGGTCATCGCCACACGGTAACCACGGCGATGCAAGCTGGTACCTGATAAATCCAAATACAGCTCAGCTTGCTTGTCATTCACCGTTGCAAAAATAGAGAAATCTGGGTTTTTGCTATCGACATTAGGACGGCTGTCATAAACTTCATTGAAGGTATCGGCAATCGCATCTTTGATACGCAGCATAGCAAACTGCTGGCTGACGGCCACGCGTTTATCGACCGATAGACGAATGGCAAAGGTTTGCTCTAAGTCGAATTGCTCAGTCCAATTGACTGATTTTGCCAAACCATAAATCTGCTCAGCCACATCGTATTCGGCATTGATGTTTTTACGTTTAATCAGCATCAACACACGAGAGGCGACTCGTGACCAAAGACAAATGGTATATAGGTCGCGCAAAGTACCCGTAACCGCCAAACGGCCTGTGCTTTTGATCTCACTGGTAATACCAAAACTGGTCAGTTCGGTCTGTAGCGGTGCCTCAAGCCCATCGGCACAAGTAATGATAAGGTTAAGCGACAACTCTTGTGAAGCTGTTGCTAAAGTCGAGGGCGCGGTTGTTTCGGTCATACGGATACCTGTGGGCTAAATTGATAAGTAATGCACATCATAAAATGAGATGTTTAACCGGCAATTTTACCATATTTCCATAAATTTAGTTTAAAAGCTGTCTAGGTCGCGTTCTCAGTCTGAACGTTAAACTATAAATGGACTAAAAGTGGTTAAATCATTGCCAAACTGCGCCAAGTAGCTTGCTAAAATCTCGATATTATCTGTACTGTTCTTCTTGTTTGACTGCTGTTTATTTCACGTTTATCGCCATTCTAAAATGAGGATCTGCGCTAGCATTATAAGAGGCAATGTCACAATGGTTAATAAACCTGTAAGAAACTGGTAAGTTAACGTAATATTTGTTCTATACTAAAGAAATGGAGAGGATAACCACAGTAACCGTAGCAGATGACCATCCAATATTTTTGGAGGGTTTGATACTTTTGCTATAAAGGTTTGATAGAAGTCATTACTGCCATTAGCAATATCAAGATAATGTCTAATAGTTCCTGATGGTTCATTTGACGCGTCTTTACGAGGGCCTTGTCCTGTAGCGTTGATACCTTGGTTAGTCTTTATGAAGCTTGAAGGGTCACCCGAACCTAACACCCAAGGAGTAATAGGATGACCGATGTGATTACCGAATCCACTGGCCGGCGGATTTAGCTCAAAGTCTCCATTAGTCAGTTGGCTGGCAAATGCTCCTGTCGTCAATATTAAACTAGTACCAGCTACACTCAAGGCTTGAGTGAGTCTTAATTTTATTTGCATGCGTAGAGCTCCCTATCAGTAATCAATCAACGTTGACCAGACCTGCTGCAAGAGTATCAATCTATACGAGCAATTCATTTACTTAATAAGCACATCTGTTGCGCTTTGCATTGACTGATGCCAGAGATCTGTTGCTTACTGTTTCAGCATATCAAGGATTCAGCAAAAATGTACCTGTAGACATCTGCAGATACATGCGATAAAAGCTGAATGAATTGGAAGTTAAACTTACTTCAATAGAGTTAAGTTGAGCTGGCTTTAAAAGCTGACATTAAAAGAAGTGCTACATATGCACATCAATGATCTGTCTTAGTTAAGGTAGGTGATGTCAGTTTATCGTTTGAAACGAACTCAGTCGTAGTCGCAAACGGCTTGGTTGCGATAGGGTAGTCGACGTCTTTTGGCATGAGTAAACGCATATGAGGATACGGAGTTGAGATATTCGCCGCATCAAGCGCATGTTTGATATCTTCTCTTAAATTCTCTTTAATTTTGGGCATACGTGCAACAGCGGCTGGTTTAACCCAGAACCGCACAATAAAGAACACACCATACTCACCAACTTCATCAACAGTGGCTGAGGTTTCGGGACGGCTCAGTACCACCTCAGTGTCAGTGAGCACTTGTAAAATCGCGTTGCGAGCAGTATCGATATCATCTTCAAAGGCAATACGGACACGAATGTCAAAACGTATAAAGCTTTTTGAGGTTAAGTTGGTAACCTCAGATGAGGCGACATTAGAGTTTGGGATAATGACAGTGATGTTATCTCGAGTCAGAATATGGGTGGTGCGTAAGGCGATAAGTACCACACGACCTTCATTTTCGTTAATATGAATCCAGTCACCTACTTGAAAAGATTGCTCAAGTAAGATCGTGATACCAGCGATAAAGTTAGCCAGTGTTGATTGAGCGGCAAAACCGACTGCTAAACCTACGATACCTAAACCTGCTACCAATGACACGATGTCAAAACCAAATTGTGCCATGACGCTAGCGAGTCCGAGTACTAATAGTAGTACAGACAAGATATTTTTGAGCAGTTGTTCTATGGACGCGTTGAGCCCATAATGTTGCAAAACTCTATGAATGATTTGCCCTGAAGAGGTCCAAAGTACATAGTAAACCCCCGCCCAAGTGCTTGCTTTGGCAGTAGCTTTAATGGTGTCTGGTTCAAAGTAGATTTGACTCATGATGGCAATCAAACTTGCTACAATCCAAATATAACGCAGCACTGATCGGACAATCTTAATACGACGCTCATTCAAACGAATTTTTGTTTTACTTTGCTTTATGACATAAATGGCAAGCCAATAAAAAAATCCCAATACTGCAAGCAGTATTAGGATTTTGATAGCAGTACTTGCCAGTTCAACTGCTTGAGATGACCAGTCCAGTGACTCTTCATCCGCAGAGCCGCCAAGTGCAAGGTAAAGACTAGTATGGAGATCACGAACAATCTCTTTAAAAAAATCAGTAATACTAGCGATCGGCATTTTTTGATCCATGCATAGTTTGGTACATACAAAGTGTCTTACATAAGATATTTGATTATAAGTTATCTTAAGTCATTGGTACAATGAAATACAATATGCATGATGATTGATACTCAGTATATTTTTTAAGTCGGTAGCTGCACGGATCGTTAAAAGTTATCTTCCTGTGCATCTTGGTTCTGATAAGGTATTTCCATCTTATGCTGAACATCACGTAATGCAGTACGCAGACCTTCTAGTATGGTTGGGTGATAAAAAGGTGTGTCAAGCATATTCTTAACACTTATGTCGTTGGTAATTGCTGTTGCCAAAATATGACCGATATATTCAGCATCAGGTCCTACCATACTTGCGCCTAGAATTCGGTCGGTTTTTTTGCAGCCATAAATATGCAGTAAGCCACAGTTGACACCCATCACGCGACTACGCCCCTGATTGTCAAAACTGACGCTACCGATGACATACTCTAAGCTTGAGTCTTGCTGGATTTCTGGTAATGACATGCCGACATTGGCAATTTGTGGTGAGCAAAAGACGATAGAGAAAGGAATTGCTGGCGGGCGTATATAAGCATGCTTTTTATTACCACAAATCATATTACCTGCACTATAGCCTTCATCACTGGCTACATGTAACAGCGGTATGTTTACATTGGCATCACCAACAATATAGACATTTAAATCACCAATTTTTCCTGTTTTTTTACTCAAGTTTTTTGGACGCTCTTTTTCATCAAGCTCAACTCCTAGATTTTCGATTCCCAGTTGTTTTATGGTATTGCGGCGACCGGTTGCGACTAGTACATATTCACCTTGCCATTGTTGCTTTTCACCCGCGCTGTTTTTATAATCGAGAAATGCTATTGGCTTTTTACTACTTTGGTTTTTCAATGTGCCCACATTGCCGATTTCACTACCCAAATGCATAGTTAGCTCATTGCTTAAGCAGTCGATCGCTTTATCATTAATATCATTATCTTGAAGTCCAGCTACGCGTTTGACACGATTAAATAGAGTGACCTCTACACCTAAACGTGTGAATGCTTGCGCAAGTTCTAGGCCAATGGCTCCAGCGCCAACAACAGCCATCGATTTCGGTAATTCTGGCAGCTCAAATACGATGTCAGACGTCAGTAAAGTATTACCTAGCTTATCAGCCCAGCCATCTGGAATAAATGGTGTGCTACCTGTGGCAACGATGATTTTTTGGGCCTCAATCACCTGATTATTTACTTCGATCAATCCATGCTCATTGATATGTGCACGGCCGTCGATTTTCTTATCTTCAGGCCATTCTGCGACTTGTTTTTTGATGAAACTGGCAAAATGATTGCGCTCATCACGAACGCGCTTCATCACTTGCTTACTGTCAATTTGAGCTGTGGCGTGAATACCAAAATCTGCAGAATGATTGGCCTCGTGTGCACGTTCAGCGGCTGCAATCAACAGTTTGCTTGGCATACAGCCAACTTGAACACATGTAGTTGTCCAAAATCCATCATTAATGATGACGATGTCATCATGGGTTTTGCTGGCTTGGCGAAAGGCGTTTTGACCAGCAGTGCCTGCACCAATGACAGCTACGGATACTCTGCGCGTGATTTTGGGTGCGGCACTTTTGGCATCAGTATTAGACTTTTTACTCATATTATTCTCAAGTTATAAATGGATTATGACTTATTATATTTATCGTATTTAACATCGCTATTTGACTAAATAGTTAAGGGGTTAACGTTTCAAACAATCGCTCGGTATAGCCTTTAGCGCGTAAATTACGCTGAGCATGAGTTAGCATGCCATTTGTATCAAAAACAAATGCAGAGCGAACTAACCCTAGCGTTATCTTCCCGTACATGTTTTTTTCTTTGATGACCTCAAAATATTGGCATAATTTTTCGTCAGGATCGCTGATCAGCGCAATATTTAGGTCATGTTTCGCGATGAATTTTTCGTGCGACTGCACACTATCGCGTGAGACACCGATAATGTCATAGCCTAAGTCATCAAATTCGTTGAGATGCGCGGTAAACTCTGTCGCTTGCGTGGTACAGCCTGGTGTATTGTCTTTTGGATAAAAATACAGGATAAGTCCTTTATTAGTATTGGCCACCATCTCTTTTAGGTTTATCTCATCATGAATAAAGTTGCCATCTAGTTCTCGTACTATCGTGACGGGAAAGTCAGGTAAGTTTAGCTTTTCTGTGGTTGGCTTTGCCATTGTAGAGTCCTTATTCGTTTTGGTTGTATAGTGGTATTATCTGTAGATCGTATTCTTATTATAGGCAGATTAGCAGAAATACATAATCAGTTTTACATTTTATACCTTTATCACCAACAAAAAAGACTGGCTATTGCCAGTCTTTTTTATGTAGAAGGATTGGTGGGTTAAGCAGGCTTTTGAGGTGGCTGCAAATCTAAACCATCGGTACATTGCTGCAAATCTTTTTGCATGGTTTTGACATAAGGGAGACCAGAGGGGTCTTTTTTGTCTTGCGCGTAGCTTTCAATTTCCCACATTTGACCGATCGTCATTTTGCTGCGGACATCAATAGTACAATTACACAGTTTGGTCGCAGTGCTTTTATCAGCGACTTTGTATTTAACCGCACCATCAACGCAAGTATTAATATTATTTTGCTTAATATCCGCAGCATTTGCTTGTGGTATTGCAAAAATGGCAGCCAAGGCTAAGGGTAGTACTGATAAAAGCTTCATAAATATCCTCTTACAGGTGGAGTCAGTTTTCTGAGTGTGGTGCGCGGATTATTAGGGCATATTCTCATTTTAAAAATGCTGGTAAACATGAAATAGAGTTCTGTCAAACCAGAAAAGAAGCAGGTTGATATCGAAATATAAACCTACTATTTGATGATGTTTGGCAAATTCAGCCCATTTAGAGGACTATTGCTTTAACTGAGGGCGTGCCCTAACGATCCGATGATCAATATGATTATTTATATCTTTCTTTCGATAAATCCAATGCTCAATACCATAGCAAGTATATGAACTAAAATACAGCGATGACATGCTGTGTTAATGCAAGCAAATGTTGTTCGAATGTTAAGTAGTACTAGCGTCTGCTATGGGGGCTAGTAGGATGTATCAAGAGCGATACTTGGTAGGATCCGCAACATCAGCCTGTTCAAAACCCTGACGACGTAATGTACAACTATCACATACACCACAAGCCAGACCGTTTTCATCGGCACGGTAGCAAGAAATAGTTTGTCCATAATCGACACCTAATGACAAACCAAGCTCGATAGTTTTTGCTTTTGATAATTGCTGCAAGGGTGTTTGAATCGATAAATGATGACCAGTGACACCTGCTTTTGTGGCAAGGTTGGCCATATGTTCAAACGCAGAAATATACTCTGGACGACAATCAGGATAGCCAGAGTAGTCGACTGAGCTGACACCAATGACGATATGGTTGGCATCGGTCACTTCAGCGACTGCTAAGGCATAAGACAAAAATATAGTATTGCGTGCTGGTACATAAGTATTGGGAATGGCGTCGTTATCGATCTCGTCATGCTTTTTATTGGGAAATTTATCAGCGTCTCCATCAGGGACGACCATACTGTGATCTGTGAGTGATGAGCCACCAAGTTGAGCGATATCAATATCGATGATTCTATGATTGACTCCAGCCGTCTCCGCAATTGATTTTGCTGCGACCAGCTCGCTATTATGACGTTGACCGTAATCAAAACTAACAGCCGTTACAGAGGCATAACGTGCCTTGGCCCAATATAAACAAGTAACAGAATCAAGCCCACCTGATAATAGTACAACAGCATTCTGGTTGCTATGAAGGGTGATTGAATCAGTATCGGATGTTTGAGGATTGGCAGTGCTCTGTGAGGTAATGTTAGTCATAAGGGTATCTGTTATTGGTTTGCGAAAAACAGTTATTTTAGCAAAAATCCCTACGTTACAGAACCATAATGCCATTATTTAATGTGCGCTTTTCAAACTGCTGATAATATTTGTTATAATTGTTACTTTGAAAGTATCCACGTTAATATAGTCAGTCCTAAATAAAAGAGGCACAACCACAAATACGGGTTACATTTTTCTTGCTTGCTGTGCCTACGCAGACAGAGGCGGCTCAAAATGTAACCCGTATCGCTGTATTTGTTTTATAGTGGATCGACTATACATGCTTTTTTACTACTTTTGACTCTTCTTAAATCGTAAATTGCTTTATAGCAAAACCATCCTTGTAAAGATATTGAGTAACTTATGACCGCAGCGACTTTATTTACACCAACTACGCCTGAGTTTGACGATATATCTGTTGATAATATCAATGACAAAGAAGTGACAACTGAGCCATCATTGTCTTCTGAGTCAGCAGCGTTTAAAAAGCTCCAGAAAAAACTACGTAGACAAGTGTCTTGGGCGATTCGTGATTTTAATATGATCGAAGAGGGTGATGTGGTGATGGTTTGCGTGTCAGGCGGTAAGGACAGCTATACCTTGCTTGATATCTTGTTATTACTCAAGCGTATTGCGCCTATTAGCTTTGATATCGTTGCGGTGAATCTTGATCAAAAACAACCTGGTTACCCAGAAGATATTTTGCCAGCCTATCTAAATGAACAGGGCATTGCTCACTATATCCTAGAAAAAGACACTTATAGTATTGTCAAAAGCGTGGTACCAGAAGGCAAAACTTACTGCTCGGCTTGTTCGCGCTTACGCCGTGGCTCATTATATGGCTTTGCTAAGCAAATTGGCGCGACCAAAATTGCACTGGGTCATCACCGTGATGATATGTTGGCCACATTCTTTTTGAACTTATTTCATGGTGGTACATTAAAATCAATGCCACCAAAGCTTCTGAGCGATGATAAGCAAAACATGCTGATTCGTCCATTGGCTTATGTCGAAGAAAAAGACATCATCGAATACGCTAAATTAAAAGAATTCCCGATTATTCCATGTAACTTGTGTGGTAGCCAAACCAATCTACAACGTGCCATCATTAATGACATGCTACGAGAGTGGGATGATGCGCATCCACAGCGATTAGCGTCTATTTTTAAAGCGATGCAAAACGTTGCACCATCACAATTGGCCGATCGTGAATTGTTTGATTTTGAACAATTAAGTCTCGACCGTGATGACAACGAGCGTTTGTTTGAAGGTGATAATATTCAAGCAGGACAGGCCGATAGTCTGGCTGAGATTGGATTACCCGTTTCACCAAAAACTCAAACGTTTAATCCAAAGTTTATGAGTGAGCAGCAGCATCCATCAGCATCCGACCAAGCAGTAGAGCAAAATCGCACAACACAAAAAATCCCAACGATTAATCCCATTATTTGACAGTTTTATAGCGAAACCTTTGTGGCATTCGATGCTCAATATAAAAAACCAGACCCTAAGGTCTGATTTTTTATATATTTATATATTGGGATTTATTTCTCAGAGGACTGCTTGGCAAATGCTGGTAAGGGAGCAAAACTGATGTCTGAACGTGGCAGCTTTGCAACATCTTGCATACGCCAATTATTTGTACCACTGTTGCTTACGTGAACATAGTATTTGGCCTTGACCGGATCGATATCTGCATGTGCGCTGTATTTATTGCCTTCTTGATGTTGTAGTACCACATCATGGTCTTTTTTAATATCAGTTGCATGCGAGATAGATAGATCTAGCGTATCAGGATAAGTAAGCGGCGTACCGTTCAATAATTCACCTGATTGTAAACTTTGTTCAGGATACTCTAAATAAAAGACAATATCGCCATTATCGGCAAAATGCATTTTGCCATGTAAGTCCAAATCATAAGTGAGCTTATCACGTGACACATCTTGATAGAGTGTCTTGCCGTCCATGTACCAATCATCACGCACGACACTGTCGCGAATTTGATAAGAGTAGTAAACGAAATATATACAAGCAACGACCACAAATGCGGGCATGCCAATCACAAAGATAACAACCATGTAGTTTTTGTACCATGGCTGAGTGTCTTGGTGCTTAAATTTTGATGCTGGAGTAGACATAAAACACCTATCAATTAGACATCTATTAAATAGATATCTATAAACGATTTACCTGCTAGCCAATGCAATGGTAACAGGTAAAATATATAATTGTAGGCAAGCTCGATAATAAATAGCTTACGGCAGCCTACTGACCTTGAGTGGTAAATACATTTTGTTTACTGGCTTTATATTGACCATCTTCACTAGTTACATTTAAGGTAATTGGTGTCTGTTCAAAATCGATAACATCAGGATCACCATAAATACTCACTGGCATATCGAAATTTTCACCTGCTTCTAATGGTACATCATTAAACCGAAGTTCTAAACTTAGACCATCTTGTGGTGTGAGGGTTATTTTATAGCTATGAGGTTCTTGAGTTTTATTAGTCAGCTTAACGATATAGCTGTTTTCGATCATGCCTTGATTGTTAACGGAAGACAACTGATTACGGTCACGGCGAATATCAATCTCTAAGGGCACGCGATCCGTCAATGCATAAATAACACCACCACATAAAATGCTAATAACGGCTAAATAGGCAAATAGGCGTGGACTGATAACACGGGTATTTTCTTTTTCTGACAATTGTCGTTCTGTTGTATATCGAATAAGTCCTCGTGAATAACCAACTTTATCCATGATTTCATTACAAGCATCAATACAAGCAGCACATTGGATGCAAGCAACTTGTAATCCATCTCGAATATCGATACCAGTTGGGCAGACCTGCACACACATGGTACATTCAATACAGTCACCTAAATGCTCAGGATGTGTGCCTTTTTTGCGTGCACCGCGTGGCTCACCGCGTTCATAATCATAAGACACAACCAAGGTGTCTTTATCAAACATCACGCTTTGAAAACGTCCATACGGACAGATTTGGATACACATCTGCTCACGCATGTAACCCGCATTGGCGTAGGTCGCAAAGGTAAAGATAAACATAGATACCCATATCCATGTTGGCCAGTCGGGGAGAGGAACAAACCCCATCATTTGCCAGCTATGATATAAATAATCTGTTCCAGCAACGTAGCTCACAAAAGTCGCTGCTGTAATTACTGACAGTGCAAACCAAATAAAATATATTAAAAAGCGCTTAAAGGCCTTTGTTGCACTCATTGGTGCTTTATCAAATTTGACACGTTTATTACGGTCACCAATCACCCATTTTTCGACATGTTGATAAAGGTGAGTCCAAATCGTCTGGGGACACGCATAGCCACACCATACACGACCTGCATAAACCGTTACCATAAATAATGTAAAAGCAGCAATGATCGCAAAGGCCGCAATAAAATAAAAATCTTGGGTTAAAAAAGTCATACCAAAAATATAGTAATGCTGCGAAGGAACATCAAACCATATTGCCTGTCTACCATTGTAACGTAGCCATGGCAAAAGCAAAAATGCTGCCAAAAGTGCATACATTGTGATGATACGAATATTTTGATAAAAACCTTTAACAAATCTAGGATGAACACGGTGCTTGGTCGCATCAAGGTCAACCTGTTGTACAGGAATTTTATTGGGTTGTTGTGCTGACATAAACGTGCCTCTTTAAAAAAAGAATCAGTTTGCTGGCATGATGAACAAACATCTGTGATTATCAGATGTATGAGGGTGCAATGTTATCAATGTCAGTAAGTAGCGGATAAATTATTGCATCGCAAAATAGTTTATCTTATCTACCAAATGATCGATTACGAATAGCTTAATGAGAATGAAAACAGTTCTTTAAATCAGCGACTAAAGAGATGTTTTTAGGTATGACTATTTTAACATTCTCTTTGCTAAAAATGGGGTGATAATCTCAAAAAGCAATCAATATATTATGACTTGCTATAAGCAAATCGATAGCCTACTAAATAGGTCAAAAGATAGCTGTATAAAAAAAGAGAGAACTGCAATAACAGTTCTCCCTTCATTCAAATTCATTCATTTACGACTAAAATCACTGACTAAAAAGTATTAATTAGCAGTAGTTTCTACCACTTCGGTTGCTGGTGTAGCTGTTACCGCAGTTTGAGAGGTAGGTTGAGTTGTCTTATCTGACAATGAGTAAACGTAGGCAGCAAGTAGCATAATGCGTTCGTTACCTAGCTTGCTTTCCCATGCAGGCATAACGCCAGCACGACCATAGCGTAAGGTATCACGAATAGTTTCACGATCACCACCAAACAACCAAATATTATCAGTTAAGTTAGGTGCACCTGCTGAAATCATGCCTTTAGCGTCTGTACCATGACAAAGTACACAGTTGGTTGGTTGTTCAAAAAGTACTTTACCTTGCGCAACCATGGTTTGATCAAGATCATAATCATTTTGGTTGCCAGAGATAGATAGTACATATTCAGCAACCGCACGGACACCATCTTCACCAAGGTTGTCACGCCACGCAGGCATTGGTAGTTTTTCAGGTTCTTTCTTGTAGTCTACACCAACATGCCAACCATTATGCAAAGTAAGCAAGATATTGCCAGGCTCTCCACCATGCAACCAATCGTTATCAGTAAGATTCGGATAGCCAGTTGCACCTTTAGCATTAGATCCATGACAAACCGAACAGTTCTGCAAGAATAAACGGCTACCAGCCTTCAATGCATTTGGGTTTGTTGATAGCTTCTCAACATAAGGCGCAAGTTCTGTTACCTTATCATTGATTTGATCCTGCAAGTTATCAGGCGCTGTTTCGCTATGACGCAATGTTGCTTGCATATCAGCAAGTGTTGCTAACGTAGCGGTAGCACCACTGGCGTCTGCTTTTGCCAAGATATTCTGCTCAAAGTTATCCGTAAAAAGTTTATCGTTGCTTTCAAGGTCACTTGCAAGCTCAGTTTTAGTAGTCCATGGTACAGTTTTGCCATCGACTACTTCTGTAGCTAAACCTTCCCATTTTGACGGGAATATAGCTGGGAAAAACACCCAGTAGGCAACACCCCAAAAGATTGAGCCAAAAAATATTACTAGCCACCACTTAGGCAATGGTTTGTCATATTCTTTGATACCGTCATAGGTATGGCCAGTGGTGCCATCTTCTTCTACTTCGGGTTTGTATTTTAGAACAAATAACAAAACCCCAAGAATGAACAGCCAGCAGCCGATACTTATTATAGTAATCCAAGAACTCCAAAAAAATGTCATCGTTCATCCTTATTGCGTTGCTCTTCAGACAGAGATTTTATATCCTCGTCATCAAGCGCAAGTTGTGCATCTT
Organism: Psychrobacter sp. AOP31-B2-9; assembly: GCF_052378005.1. Lineage (NCBI taxonomy): Bacteria > Pseudomonadati > Pseudomonadota > Gammaproteobacteria > Moraxellales > Moraxellaceae > Psychrobacter > Psychrobacter sp. AOP31-B2-9. The sequence continues at coordinate 7,355 of NZ_JBQSXG010000027.1, read as the reverse complement.
CTTCGAAGCGTTTTTTGTTTTTTGGCGAATACGCCCACCATGCAACACCTACGAAGGCAACAAAGGCAGAAACGGTCGCAATTGTTTGTAATTCACCAATACCCATTAGCGCTGTCCTTCCATCGCTGTGCCTAGTTGCTGTAGATAGGCAACCAAAGCGTCAAGCTCAGTGGCACCAAGTACAGCATCTGGTGCTTTTTCGATATCTTCTTCAGTATAAGGAACACCGAAGCGATCACGGAATAGACGCATTTTATTTTGAATGTTTTCACCATCCACTTCATTCTCAGCAAGCCAAGGGAACCCAGGCATTACAGATTCAGGAACGAGTGAGCGTGGTGCAATCAAATGCTGCTTTTGCCAATCTTCAGAATAGCGTCCACCAACTCGTGCTAGATCTGGTCCAGTACGTTTTGAGCCCCATAAGAATGGATGATCCCATGTGGATTCTGCAGCACGCGAATATGGTCCATAACGTTCGACTTCAGCACGTAGTGGACGAATCATTTGAGTGTGACAGACGTGACAACCTTCACGAATATAAATATCACGACCTTCGAACTCTAGTGCAGTCCATGGTTCCATAGTGGGAAGGGGAGCGTTTACGCCACCTTCTTCAGGAGCTTTGTTGTCATATATCAGTGGTACGATTTCAACTAGCGTTGCGAAGCTAATAGCAATAACAATACCGATGACCAACAAGCCTGTATTTTTTTCAATAATTTCATGCGGTGTACCAGCCATGATCGCTCCTTATACGTTAGCTGTCGAAGGTTTTTCGACACTAGGTTCATGATCCGTTGGATCAGCGACATCTACAGGCTTACCTTCTGGCATCTTGAGTGTTTTATAGCAGTTATAAGCCATAACGAACATTCCAGATACATATAAGAAGCCACCAAAAGCACGACCAATATATGGGAAATGTGAGAATTGGACGGTATCAACGAAGCTATAAACCAATGTGCCATCTGGATTAGTTGCAAGCCACATCATGCCTTGACCAATACCTGAGATCCACATAGATACAATATAGAAAATAGTACCTGCAGTCGCTAGCCAGAAATGCGTGGTGATTAAGCTGATAGAATACATTTTTGGTTTGTTATAAATACGTGGTAATAATACGTATAGTGAACCAATGGTAATCATACCTACCCAACCAAGCGCACCTGAGTGTACATGCCCTACGGTCCAATCCGTGTTATGCGATAGTGCATTGACTGTCTTGATAGACATCATTGGGCCTTCGAATGTCGACATGGCGTAGAACGACAGTGCAACAATCATAAAGCGAATGATTGGATCGGTACGTAACTTATCCCAACTTCCAGATAGTGTTAGTACACCGTTGATCATACCACCCCAAGATGGTGCAAATAGGATGATTGAGAATACCATTGCTAATGACTGCGTCCAATCTGGAAGCGCTGAATAATGCAAATGGTGACCACCAGCCCACATGTATGAAGCAATTAATGCCCAAAAGTGAACGATAGATAAACGGTAAGAATAGATAGGGCGACCAATCTGTACTGGAACGAAATAGTACATCATTCCAAGGAAGGCTGCCGTTAGATAAAAGCCTACGGCATTATGACCGTACCACCACTGCACCATCGCATCAGTTGCACCGCCAAATAACGAATAAGACTTGAATGCACTAACAGGAATCGACATGCTGTTTACGATATGCAGTAACGCAATCGTAATAATAAAAGCTGCAAAAAACCAGTTAGCCACATAAATATGTGAGGTCTTACGTTTGATAAGTGTTCCAAAGAACACAATGGCATATGATATCCATACCAGTGCAATCAAAATATCGATTGGCCATTCAAGTTCAGCGTACTCCTTTGTTGAGGTTAAACCTAAAGGAAGCGTAATGACTGCTGACACGATCACTGCTTGCCAACCCCAAAAGGTAAACCAAGCCAGATAAGGTGCAAACAATCTTGTCTTACAGGTACGCTGAACGATATAGTAAGATGTGGCGAACAGGGCAGAGCCACCGAACGCAAAAATGACCGCATTGGTATGTAGCGGCCTTAAACGACTAAAAGTCAGCCATGGAGTATCAAAGTTAAGTGCTGGCCATGCTAACTGTGAAGCAATGAACACACCAATACTCATGCCGACGATGCCCCATGCAACGGCCATTATCGTAAAGAATCTTACGATAGTAATTTCGTACTCACGGTCCACTGGGGCGACTGCTGTGTTTTGTAAACTCATTGGATGATTCCTTTACAGCCCGAATTATCAACAGAATTAACTAACGCTCCGCGCTATCTGTATCATAATAATGGATAATCAAATAGTAGTTGCGGTACATGCTATTTTTGGCTTACTTATCGCTGTAACATTATTAACTATCAATCTGAATTATATATCAGCTGGTACTCATATATACAGAGGCGTCTAAAATACACAGCGCTCATGATCAATCGATAGTAGGATTATTAATAAACTGTTCAGGTGAATAAGAAAATGTGCCGTTTTGAGCATCAAACATCTAATGAGACTAAGTATTTATCTTAATTATTACCAAAATCTGTACCAATGAAGATAGATACCAATATCCATAGGGCCGTAAGAACGCACTGACCATAGAAGTATGCTAGCGGCGGCTGACAAAAAAACATGTTTACGTAATGTTTAGTTAAAACTCCCGACTCTGTTTAAGGGTATTGTAACGCAATCCTAATAAAATATCATCAGAACTATGCGGCAAAATACAAACTCTTTGGTAAAAAATATAGCGAACAACTTATCGCTGTCATACTTTCGGTCTATTTTATACACAAAGTTGTCGCTATTCTAGGGGATGTATTTGTATCAATCAATAACAATAAATACAGTATTTGCTTATAAACCCTAGAAAGAGTTTTGTAACAATAACAGCATGAGTCTTCTAATTAAGTTTTACTTATTATCAACATGACCCTTATAATACCGATAAATATAGTGGTTGATTGTTGATATCACTGTTTTGAAAAATAAAGGCTCTTTTTAGAGGACACGCCCTAGTAATTACCTTATAAATAATTAACCAATTAGGTAAGGGTACTAAAAACCTCTATTCTTAAATAATATAAATCAAGGACAATAGCATGGCAGTTTTTTTGACAAACGAATGGTTTGAGCAAGTTGAGCAGATGGGTCAGGAAGCAGGTGAGCTGAATTTACCACCAGCACTTGCAAGTATGGTCGTCAATTTAAAGGTGTCGGATACTGAACAGGATATCGAAGCTAATTTCACCAATGGTTTATTACATCGCGGTTTGAACGATGCTGCAACGACGACATTGCTTCTGGATCGCAGTATTTTGCAATCAATCATCACTGATTTTGATACCAATGAAATCATGGGTGCGTTTATGGGTGGCAAAATCCGTGTAGAAGGTGATATGTCACAATTAATGGCAGTGCAAACAGCACGTCCAAGTGATGAACAAAAAGAGCTGTATATGCGTATTAAGTCAATGACGACGATGGCTTAATTTTAGGTCTATATGATTGTTGTTGAATAATGAGAATAGATATGCAAAAAAGCCTCTAATATATTAGAGGCTTTTTTATCGGTAGGTTAGACAGTTGCATATTCGGTATTTTACTAGCTAACTTTGGATTTTTGCGATGTATTTTTCTGGTTTTGTTTATAGATTGCCGCTTGCAGCCAGACGTTTGCTTGCACATAGTCGTGTACTTTAATGGTCGCAGTTTCTGGTGTATTAAGTGCACCGATACGTATTACAAATGGATCTGCATCTTGTTCACGTAATACCACCACGTCGAACAGAATAATTGACTTACCATTGAATACGGTTTCTTGCTTGCCAAGTACTTGACCTTGACACCATGCTTCATCCTCTTGTCCAAGCGTATCACCAAATAGATAAGCACACATGTGACCCAAGTTGATCTCGACTGGTGCCATTTGCTCTTTGGTCTCAGGCTTCCACTCTTTGATTTGCTCTTGCAGGTCATCAGGTATTTTTCCATCATTGGCTGCCACGATATCATTGAAAGCACGATGGTAGCGAATGGACTCTTGATCTTCGACCATAATTACTTCGTTTTGTTCGCTCGGTTTAATTTCGTGTGCCCAAGCGCTAAAGTTGACAAAATAAGAGCTATCTCGCTGGTATAGGTGACGATTGGTGGTATAAAGCTGATCAAAAGCATAAATAATACTACCGTCAGCTGTATGCAAGCGCAGTACCGCATCATGGGAATTGTCGTTCACGATAATGCGCTCAATTTTACAATGCAGACCATATGGACTATCGACGCAAGGGTAGGCATTGATGAAGCACTCAGGCTTGCCGTTATTCATCGCGAGTACTTGATTGATATGACAGGGCTGATCTTCCGATAGGAGTAAACAGCTATCTTGAGAGCTGACATTACTATTAAGGCCTTTAGGCATCGCTGCGTGTTCAATCATTTTCTGTAGCCATTCTGGCACGTCATGACTCATGTCTTCGGTCAAAATGCGCCAATGATCAGCATGACCTGCAGATTGCTCATCGGTTAAAGTGATCTTGGTGGGGGCCTGGATGTTCTTATATTGATAATTGATGGTCATGAGAATACTCAAAATTAAGTCAACGTGAAGTTTGGCGCTAAAACTGCTATTACTGACCATCATAACCTTAATTTATTGAATATGAAGGTTTTGATAGTCTGTAATGTTGTCGTCAGCAAAAGGTCAACAAACAACAATGAATGGGTAATGACAATTGTCCTTAGCATACAATATATAGGTATTGACGCAAGTAATAGCAAGTCCCTCATAAAAAATAGTAACAAAACCGCATTTTTTAGCAAAAATCATACTCAGTTTTTGCTAATGATTGGCACATATCCGCGAATTTGTGTCAAACTAGCTCCCTTTTGACGGCTGTCTTTGGCTCGTCTGAAACCCAATTTGTGTGCTCATTTTATAGTACATATAAAGTTGCACGTAGATAAGATAAAGAGTTTGAATATGTTTCGTCCTTTAGCGTTGTTTATCGGCTTACGATATACCCGAGCAGAGCGTAGTAATGGTTTTATCTCCTTTATCTCGCTTATCTCAATGATTGGTTTGACTCTTGGTGTTGCTGTCTTGATTACAGTGCTATCGGTCATGAATGGTTTTGATCGGGAGTTGAAAACTCGTATTTTAGGTATGGTGCCGCAAGCAACGGTCGTCTCATCAGAAATTATCAGTGATTGGCGAGAATTAGCGGATAAGATTGAAGAAGATCCAGAAGTTGCTGCAGTGGCACCTTTTATCCAATTGCAAGGGATGCTGACATCAAATAGTCAGGTCGCAGGCATTATGGTGACGGGTATTGATCCTGAATATGAGAAAAAAGTGTCTATCATTGATGATCATATGGTTGCTGGTAGCATTGATACACTACAAGACGGTGATTTTAGTATTGTACTGGGCGAAGAAATGGTGCAGTCACTAGGACTGCAACTGGGTGATAAAGTCACGCTAGTATTGCCAGAGGCATCTCCTTCACCGGCAGGCGTGATACCACGATTTAAACGTTTTACGTTAACAGGTGTTTTTAGTATTAGCCCTGAAGTGGACAGTTTAATGGCTTTTATTCCTATGAGTGATGCAGCAAAACTAATGCGTCTGCCTGAAGGGGCGCAAGGTGTGCGCATGAAGCTCCATGATATTTTTACTGCGCCAATAGAGTCAGAAAAAGCGGCAGCGCTAGCGCCTGGAAAATTGTATCCCAATGACTGGACACAAACGCATGGTAACTTATTTGGTGCGATTCAAATGGAAAAAGCGATGGTGGGATTACTGCTTTTCTTAATTATTCTCGTCGCCGCCTTTAATATCGTGTCTAGTTTGGTCATGCTCGTTACGGACAAAAAAGCTGATATTGCAATTTTGAAAACTTTTGGTGCCTCTCCGCGCTTAATTACTCAAGTATTTATGGTGCAAGGTGTGGTCATTGGATTTATCGGTACGATTGCTGGCACGATACTGGGTATCATATTTGCACTTACCGTTAGTGATATTTTGGGATTTATCAATCAAGCATTTAACCTCAATTTATTTGATGCTTATTTTGTTAACTATCTGCCATCGCAGTTACGTTTTGTAGATGTGGTATTAATTACAGGTGCTTCATTTACTCTGAGCTTCTTGGCAACTATTTATCCAGCACGTCGAGCGGCTAAAATTCAGCCAGCCCAGACGCTGCGTTACGAATAAATAAATTTGTGAGCAGATGAGATCGTTGAAAGTCTATATAGAGTTGATAACACTTTATAAAGCATTAATACTCGTATAAATAGAATAAAGGAAGTGCCATGTCTGTTATTTTAGAGGCAAAAAATATCAACAAGATATATGATGAAGGGGCGGTCAGCACGCAAGTGTTGACTGGTCTGGATTTGACGGTCAAGCCTGGTGAGCGCATCGCTATTGTCGGCACCAGTGGTTCAGGTAAAAGCACCTTGTTACATTTGCTCGGGGGGTTGGATACACCAACCAGCGGTGAAGTTTGGTTACATGGGCAGTTATTAAATAGTATGAATGAAACTGAGCGCGGTGCGATGCGTAATAAGCATTTGGGTTTTATTTATCAGTTTCATCACCTGTTGGCTGAATTTACGGCTATCGAAAACGTCGCGATGCCACTGCTGATGAGACCTAAAGTATCAACGGCTGTCGCACGTCAACAAGCGATTGAAATCCTAGAAAGCGTTGGTCTTGAGCATCGTTTGATGCATAGACCCGGTGAGTTGTCAGGCGGTGAGCGTCAACGAGTAGCGATTGCTCGTGCGTTAGTGACTAAGCCATCACTTATTTTGGCAGATGAGCCAACAGGTAACTTAGATTATGATAATGCGCAAAGTGTCTTTGGGCTGTTGTCAGAGCTGCAAAACACCATGCAAACGGCATTATTAATGGTGACGCATGATCGTAATTTAGCGGCACTGGCAGATCGTCAGCTCTTACTTCGCAATGGATATTGGGCAGAATATTAAGTCTCTCAGCGCTGACAAGGATAAATTATGATGAATAAAAATGAAGATCCAATTGCTGCTTTTGGTAGCGCTGAAGAGGGTAACGAGCCATTAAAGCCTTATATGGACCCAACGTTATTTGATACCATTGATGAACAAACGCAAATAGATTTGCTGACGCCTGTTTTTGATGCCATTACTTTGGCAGGTGTGGATTACGATCTACAAGCTCAAGACAGTGCAACAGGCAAGCGTTATACACTGTCTAAAGGCGAAAGCGTATTGGATGTATTTGTAATGGATAATAACCTGACTGACAATGTTATAGGCGCAATCAGTAAGAGTGAAAAAGACTGAGTTTTATAATT
>NZ_JBQSXG010000026.1:0-30917 GCF_052378005.1 Psychrobacter sp. AOP31-B2-9 | reverse complement strand
AAATTAAAGATAATTTAAACGTAAAAAACCCGCAATTAAGCGGGTTCAGTTACAAAACTATTGGTATTATTTGATATTTATCACCATGACTCTATATTCATATAGCTATATAACCAGCCAACAACTACAAAGTCATGCATGCCAGAGCGGGTTATGACAACATCATCATAATCATTGTTAGCAGCACGCATTCTAACGCCGCCGTCGTGGTTTCTGTATAGCTTGCGTATCAACATAAGCAAGCCGTGTTTAACTAGATAAGTCTTGCCATCTTTAATATCACGCTTACTCACATCAATAAGACATTGCGCGTCGATGCTAATTTTATCAGTCACTGCTGGATCTTCATTATAAACAACTATAGTACCTTTTGGATTCGCGCCAGCGCGTGATGCTATAGAGTGATCGATATTAGCAAAATGCTTTGTTTTTCTAATAATTTCATTTGATTTAACTTCAATAGTGCTATAAACCATTGCTTTAAAAAACGTTTTATTCTCAAATGGTTCACGCGCCGGCGAGTGATAAATAAGATCGTCAAGCGCACTTAAAGCATCATTCATTTCATCATCTTTCTTATCAACAAATTTTTTTTCTAGATACTCAATATCGTATCTATCATTTTCATCTAGCCCTAGTTCTTCGATAAACACACTTCTAAATCGCTCAGTGTCATGCAGCGCGTAATCCGCGGCATCATCGATATCATACACAGATGGCGGCTGCATATTATCGCCATCAATTATCCAATCTGGTGACGTCTTCAGAAGGCGGGCCAACATCCGTAAGTAATCACCGGCTGGCGTGTTTGTGCCAGCCAGCCATTTACTGACTGTTGATCTACTAGCGCCGATTGCTTTTGAGATGTCAACTTGTCTTAATCGCTCAGCTGCCATTAAATCCCTTATACGCTCAGCGCGGGCAAGATCTTCACTTATAATTTCATTGCTAGTATTTTCTATAGTAGTCATAACCAAATCCTTTTTTTCTAGCAGTTGATTTTTTGTTTCGCATAATCGATGGCATCACCTATCGGCTTATATAGTATAACACACTAAACACTATATCACATATTTTAGTTGATAAAATCAATAAATAGTGATTTAATACACTTGACATCAACAAAGAGGTTGAAATCATGATTACAGTAGATATCTTGCTAGATCACTATAAATGCAAAAATGATGCAGAGCTGGCGCGCCGTTGTCAAGTTACTCGCGGCGCAGTCAGTCAGTGGCGGTCAGGCGGTATGGCTCAAAACACACAGGTAATCTTTCAAGTCATGAGTAAGGGCAGGCTTAAGGCGGATATTGGCGGTTTTGCGCATCTTGCAAAGAATTACAAATGCGCTAAAAAGCAGGCATGAAAAAACCCCACTAGTTGCTGCTAGCGGGGTTTAGTTATTTCTTAAAAATCACATCAATTGAGGTAAGTATAGCATGAGCGCTAAAAAGAGTACAACACCGGTGATGATGCATAGTTTTAGCGTTGATGACGCTATCGAGCATGGCGTAGATGCTGCTGTTATGTTGCAGGTAATAAAAGACTGCATTAATGCTGACAAAGCTGCTGGCAAGGTTAAGCCAGAGCTTTTTGGCTGGACAGCTAAAACTGCAGAAGAGCTTGCAGTATTGTCTCCATATTTTAATAGACACAAAATTCAGCGGCTACTAAGCAAGCTCGAAAATAATGGCGCGCTTAACACAGGTTATTTTAATGATGATGCTCGTGATCGTACCAAATGGTACTCAGTGGCTGGGGGTACAAAATGAGCTTTAGAATGGTGGCACAAGCATTCGACATGCGCGTAGGTAATCCATTGCGCAAAATGGTCCTAATTAAACTGGCTGATCAAGCAAATGATGACGGCTGTTGCTGGCCCAGCTATGACTCACTATCGCACGCTTGTGAAGTTAGCAAGCGGTCTGTCATCGATCACATAAAGTGGCTGGAAGAGAAAGACTTTTTGCGCATAGAGAAAAGATACAACAAAGAAAAGCAAAAAAATGAAACTAATCGCTATCACCTTACACTAGATAAAGCGGTTCAATTTTTTGATAAGAAGGCAAAAAGCAAAGCGAAATCAGTTGATGTGGGTACTGCAGGAGCTGCACCACTAAGTGATGAAGGGGTAGTGCAGGAGCTGCACCAGGGTAGTGCGGGAGCTGCACCGGGTAGTGCAGCAGCTGCACCCAAACCTATTAATGAATCTATCATTGAATCTACTACTAATAATAGTGAAAACAAAATCATTTGTGACAGTGACAGTAAAAACGAATTGGTTGTGACTAGTTTAACTGATGGGGAATTGCTTGTTGAATTCTGGAATAGTCATCGCCCAGCTAAAGCAGCTGTGAAAACTCAAGTCTGGGCAAAGGTAGTCAAGACCAGATTAAAAACATTCACAGCTGAAGAAATCAAGCAAGCGATGCTATACGTCATTCATAGTCATTGGCACCAGAACAACGGTCAAGTAGCGATCAAGAACGCAATCGATAGCGACAAACGATGTGCAGATGCCATAGAAAAACAGAGCCAAAAACAACCAGTCAGCCAAAATCAAGGAAATAATCATGACAACTCACAACAACCCGTTAACAAGCGTCAATCTCACAGCGACAAGCTTAGAGCACGCATTAACGGTCAGCAATCAAGCGAGCAATCAAATAACATTAGAACCGTCGTTAGCGATGCAGAACAATGTCATTAATGCATGTGACGCATGGGCGCTAGCATTCCCTACTAAGTTTAAGCATGAAGAAGTTGCTACGCATGAGTTCATAGACCTGTGGTCAATAGCTCTACAGCTACTGAATGCTACAGATAACGAAATTAATACCGCTATCGCTTTATCAGTCACAAAGAAATGGCCGCCATCATCGCCTTACGATTTCATAGCGCTAGTACGCGGCGGCGGTATTGCAGACACTGCTAATTACTATCAAGTGTATGAAGCGGCGGCAAATGGTAAATATGATCATATAACGGCTTACGTTGCAGCTGAGAGGTTTGGCTTTTTTGAGATAGTAAGAGAAGACGCTGTTAAAGCATCAAAGCGTTTTAAAGTTATCTATGAGAAAGTCTGTCATGAGTACGCACTAAATAGCGCCAATTTCGAACAGAGACAGCTAAAAATTGAATGTAAGCGCGAAATTGATAAGTTGGCACTAGAAAAGAAAACCATCAGCTTAGAGAGACAGTCAGCTATCGCAACTGCAGCACTTACTAAATTAGGATTAAAATAATGAATATTAATAAACACTACAACATCGATTTTGAGAAGTCAGTGCTAGCTAGCTTAATGAGTATCGAAAATTCGTTTGATATTGTCAGCGATATTATCACTGCAGATGATTTCATGGCAGGCAGGCATAAACTCGTTTTTAACGCTATCAAGCATCTGCATCAGTCTAACGATATTTGCGACTTGATAACTGTTATAGATCGCTTAACGCTAACTGGTGACATGAAATCAGCAGGCGGCGATAAGTATTTAACTGAGATACTGGTAACATCGCCGGCAACGCTCACAATGCTTGTTAGTTATTGTGAAAAGATTAAAGAATACTCGCAAGTTAGAGTGTCACTAGAAGCGTTAACATTAGCACGCGCTCACTTAGACAATCGAGTAAGCAAGGATAGCTTAGAGTCGCAGATTAATGACGTAGTAACTCAATTATCGAGCATAGTGGACGGCAATCAAAAAGAGGTAGGCATTCAATCAATCGGCGAATTGCTAAGCGACTTTTTTGATACATTAGGTAACGCTGCTAAGAATGGCGTGCCGCCGTTTATCAAAACCGGTTTTTTTGATTTAGATAGTAAAGCGGGTGTCATGCCCGCGGATCTTGTAGTAATTGGCGCGCGTCCATCGATGGGTAAAACCACTTTTGTAATGAGTCTTTTAAGTGGCATTATTGAGTCAACGCAAAAAACAGGTGTATTTTTTAGCTTAGAAATGCCAAAAGATGCTGTCGTTAAAAAATTCATGTCAGCGCGGTCAGGTGTTGATTTTGAGAAAGTCCGCGGCGGTCAGCACGTTGATGAAGACGATTGGGCTGCATTGATGAAAGTTGCTACAGAAAATAGCAGTAATGATTCTCTTCTGCAGATTGATGATAGATACGCACTTACTTACTCGCAGATGCGTACTACACTAACTAGATTGAAAGCGCGCGGGCATGACCTGGGCTGTGTCGTTATTGATTACTTAACGATTATGGGCGGGCTTGAAGATAGCAATAATAAAGCAAACGACATCGGTGTTATTACGCGCAATTTAAAAGGACTCGCTAAAGAGTTTAACGTGCCAATTTTCTTACTATCGCAGTTAAACCGTGATGTTGAAAAGCGGCCTAATAAGCGTCCTATGAATAGCGATTTACGTGACTCTGGTGCTATCGAGCAGGACGCTGACATCATTATGTTTATCTATCGTGATGAAGTTTATAACGATAAAACAGAAGACAAAGGCATTGCAGAAATTGGCATCACAAAAAACAGAAATGGTGAGATTGGCACGGTTAGATTAGGATTTGAGGGCCAATACTCACGGTTTAGTAATTTCATGCTAGGCTGAGGGAATGGTAGTGAAGCAATTTTTTTGATAATTATGAAATCTATAAAGTCCATAATGCTTCTATACTTGAATTTTTTTAACTCAAATAGAGACTGTCCCAAATTCTGTTTAACTGCCGTTTAGATTAAATGCCTGCTGATGCTGTTATTAAACATAGTAACCAAACGATTTAGAGCAGCCGTCCAGTTACGAATAGTAATCGACCATTTTTTGGATGCCTGCTAGATTGCTAAGTACACCACTTTAAACGCTACTTGGTCAGAAGGAAACACCTTACGCTTATTCACCGTTATAGAATCACACTGTTCAGTGATTCTATAGCATTGGTGGTATAAATCGCTTTTCTGATATCTTTAGAAAGTTAAAGAACGCCGCTAAGACCTCCCAGTTATTGCGCTAAGAATTGATGACATGCGGGTGCTCGCTACCCTAATTCTAATCGAAATGCTCAAGATTAACCTCCGCTATTTCAAGCGTATCAGCGCCGTAAATGGCCTTCAAATCAGTCGCTACATTCTTTTTATCTATTCAAGCTACAAACTTCATCGAATAACGCAATATGTATAAAGTATACAGATGAATTTGAGCCTCGGAGTAAACCGTATCAATAAGCATAAGGGAAACCCTTTAGACAATCCGCATAGGCAATGAGAATGTTCTGTACCCTGCGTTTATGCCTGCCAGAACTTAGCGCTCCCATTCTCTAATAGCCACATACCAAGCAGCTCTTTTTCACTGTTAAGATTGACACTTAGAGCCAGATAGATAGCCTTGTTGATAATCTGCTTATCTTGAAGTGTCTTAACGATAGTGTATTCCAAATAAACAATAGGATAGATAGTGCTCAGTGGTCTGTTCTGCCATTTTGTTTAATATGGTGACATCATTAAGATCTTTAATAGTATCAACGATCTCAGTGGTCGTCTGACCTTTAGCATAAGAGAATATGATTTTTTCATCAAAACCATTAATACGACTTTGATGTTTACTTGCTAGCACAGGCTCAAAACTGCTTTCTTTATCTCTTGAAGTAGTGATCTTAAGCTCCCTATTATCACTGCGCAAAGTGTTTTGAGTATGACCATTATCCTTATTGTGCTTATTCATCTCTTCATACTTGGGATAGCCTAGCTGCTCTTCCATCCTAGCTTCAAAAGCAGTATCGATAAGCGATTGTATGAGATGCTTTTAGATGCTTTTTGATGTCATATAAATTGCTCATACTGATAGTTATTTACTCACCTAGTTTTTTGATGTCAGTTTAAATAGTCATTGCTTATTCTACGGTTAATTGGTTATAAGCATTTACACAATTTTTAGGAAAGGCTTACCGAGATTGGTAGCTTATAAACTACGTAGAATAGACGTCTTGCTTGACTCGTGTTTAAGCGTTGAAGCTTCGTTCTTAAAAACTAATAAATTGATGCTTTCTTAAGAGCTATAATCAAAACATAAATTATCAATGCTAATAATAAGGAATAGTTAAGTAGATATTATTGGTAGTACTGTTTAAAACTTAAAGCACGGGTACTCTGTTTAGACAGCTTAATTGTCGAGTTGTTTTTGAACCTAATATTCATGAAAATTTCATAAGTAATTATTTTAGGACTGTAAATTATTCGCATTAATAGAGTTTTAAAAAGAGTAATGCTGATAAGTTAAAGGACAGAATTAAGGCTGTAAATCAGATAATCAAGACCCTATAGATTTGAGTGTTAAATAGTTACTATGGAATTAAAAAATACTTGTCATACTCCCGTTACTCGAAAAAAAACAATCAATAATGGGTCAAAAGTTTACCGTATTTAGAGAAACATCGAGGTTCTACATTGGATTTTGTTTACCTATTATCGAGAAACTTTACTCCTATAAGATGTACGTACGAAGTTTTAATATTTATATTGATCGTTCGCTAATTAGATAAGTGAGTAAACGTCTTTTACTTATATTTCAGTTATGTATGTTCATGTTTTTATTAATGTATTTTCTCAGGATTTTGATTCTTCAAAAACCTTAGCTTGCTTCATCAAGTGTTATGTATACCCCTCATCCAAATTATAAAATTGTAATAAGTGCTTTGGCTTTTAAAAACAAGGGGTATCAGTTACAATCGACCGATTACTAAACAGAGTTTGTGAAAAGAGTCATAGCTGATACAAAAAATGCTTTTTGATAGTTTTTAATAACTATCGAAAGAAGATAAAAAAACTCTTAATGTACCGAATCATTGATTTCAGCATCTACTAGAGCGGTTTAAATGAAATTTCAAGATCGACTTTAAGATAGTATCAGTACATTATGCAGCACAATAATAGCAAGCTTTCCGGGCTAGCTACCTTGGTATATCAATAGTATTTACTACCTTCCAAATCCAATTTGAGTTCTAAGCAATGGTTACACAAGAAAATCAACAAAAACTTGGCTTCAAATTTGGCCAAAATGGAGCGCATTCAGCCCGTACCATGATGTACTCAGAGCTGACACAACTATTCGATGGACAGCCTGCTAATGCCAGGCCTGAGGATTATCGTGATGATATTGAGCAGGCTAACGTTTTACACAAGCCGACCAGCAAATCAAGAACTCTGACTTGGCGACATCTGGTTGATCTGTATGGCATGAATACTGAAATACCACTTTTTCGAATCTTTCGACAATTATGGGAGAGTGATGCTAGTGCACGTCCTTTGCTGGCTTGCCAGATGTCACTAACGCGGGATCCGATATTAGAGATGTCTAAAGCCAAAATACTGTCTTTGCAGTTAGGTGAACATTTGCCACGAGAGGATATGGAACAGGCCATTAGTGATCAGTATCCTGAACGATTCAGTGCAGCATCGCTCAAATCTTTAGCACAAAATGTTAATGGTACATGGACAAACGCAGGCTATTTGCAGGGTCGTAACAAAAAGCATCGAGCTGAGCCTGAAGTAAGGCCAGTTAATGTGGCTTTTGCTTTATTACTCGGTTATCTACAGGGAGCAACCGGAAATCGGCTCTTCACTACTGAGTGGACTAAAATGCTGGGCTGTCGCCAGGAACGCTTGGTAGAGCTGGCAAGGCAGGCAAGCTACAGCGGCTTAATTGATTTTAAGCATTCCAGTGAAGTGATGGAAGTGACATTTCCTAACTATTTGAATGAAGATGAGGAGTCCTGGCTATATGAGTAATCGACTGAACCGTTTAATTCAAAGCTATTCTAGCTATATTAGTATTCCCTGGATGAAGGGTCTCGCAGATGAGCAGCGTGTACTGTTTGCCGTTTACCATAAAGAGGATGAGCTGAAATTGCGGGCGCGTATTGAAGAGTTTCGTTTGGCCACTGAAAACGCAGGACACACTTGGCTAGAGTTGGATATTACGCGCATGTTTCCTGAATGGATGGCAGAACAAAAATACCGTGAAGACTATTTTGAAGACCCAGAGTTTCTAAAATCTAAATACAAGGTATTTGTTCGACAGTCTGTGGAGTTATTAGCAGAACGTATCCAAGATGAAGCCGATGAGAACACCTTAGTTGCACTAGTAGGGTGTGGGACATTATTTGGTCTTGCTTCAGTATCTGATTTTGTAAAGCAATTAGCTCTCCATGTACCTGGCCGTTTATTGGTACTTTTTCCGGGAGAGTATGTTGATAATACTTATCGCTTGCTAGATGCTCGTGATGGTTGGGGTTATCAGGCTACAGCGATTACAGCAGAAAACTAATATAAACACATACTAATAATAGATATACCTATCTCATTTAGATTAGCGCAATTTGCGTAATGGAGTTTGCAATGATGTTGAACCGTGAAATTTATCAGTTAGATCCTACGCTGAACCGATTAGAAAACAATGGTGTTGCGGAAGTAAAGGATGACCAGTCTGATCAAGCTCTTAAAACATTACGTTATGAGATTGAGACATTTGTCTGTGATGGTGAGTATGAAGCTGGACTAGATAAAATATTGTCTGCATATCTGAGAAATTTAAACAGCGATCATGAACAGCCAGGAGTTTGGATATCTGGTTTTTTTGGTTCCGGTAAATCACATCTGGCAAAAATGCTTAGGGCTTTTTGGATTAACCAAAAATTCACTGATGGTATGAGCGCGCTAGATATTGCTGATCTCCCATTAGAAATTACAGATCACTTCAAAGAGCTAAGTAGTGTGGCTAATCGATATGGAGGTCTTCACGCTGCATCCGGCACTCTTGGCTCAGGTGCAAATAATAATGTGCGCATGGCGCTACTAAATATCATATTCAAATCTGCCGGGCTCCCAGAACAATATCATCAGGCTCGTTTTGTGATGTGGCTCAAGAAGAAAGGCATTTTTGAAAGCATTAAAGCACGTGTTGAAGATGAAGGAGATTGCTGGGAAGACGAATTAGAAGATCTTTATGTCTCTCGTAGTATCGCAGGAGCATTGCTTGAAGAAGACAATACGCTGGGTGAAGACTTCAAAGAGGTGCGTCAGCTTCTTCGTGAACAGTATCCCATTGCCTCAGATATTACTAACCAACAGATGGTAGATGCAATTTATGATGCTCTGGCATCGGATGGTAGCTTTCCACTAACTCTGATTGTATTAGATGAGGTACAACAATATATTGGCACTGATGCTGAAAAAGCGCATCAAGTTCAAGAGATGGTTGAGACGTGCTGCAAACATTCTAAATTTAAAAGTAAATTGCTGTTTGTTGCCACTGGTCAAAGCGCATTGTCGGGAATGGCAAACTTACAACGTTTGCTTGGTCGCTTCCAGATCCCTGTACAGTTATCTGATACTGATGTGGAGTCCGTTATCCGCAAAGTCATCTTACAGAAGAAAGCCTCGGTTAAACCCCAGCTAGAGTCTATGCTGCAATCTCATCTAGGAGAAATATCTCGGCAATTACGAGGTACGAAAATTGAACATCACCGTGAAGATGAGAAAGTTCTGTTGGCTGATTATCCATTATTGCCGGTACGCCGGCGTTTTTGGGAAAAGGTCTTACGTATCGTAGATACAACAGGTACAGTTTCTCAGCTACGCAATCAGCTCAAAGTCATTCACGAAGCAGCTCAGGCTACAGCAGACAAGCCACTAGGTCATGTCGTGCCAGCTGATTTTATCTATGATCAAATCTCAGTAAACCTTTTACAGACGGGTGTAATCTCTAAGGAAATCACAGAAACCATTGGTCGGTTTTCTGCGGGTGATGCTGATGACAAGCTCAAGTCTCGTATACTCGCTTTGGTCTTGTTGATTGGGAAACTGCCTACTGATCCAGCAGCTGATTGTGGTGTAAGAGCCACCGCTGATATGCTTGCGGATTTACTGATAGAAGACTTTAATAACGGCAAGGATGCGATCCGTACGGCCGTGCCTCAGTTACTGAAAGAGTTGACTGAAGAAGGTCTGCTGATGGTTATGGAGACTAGCATAGGCGCTGAATACCGACTGCAAACGCAAGAAAGTGCCCAGTGGTATGACACTCTACGTCAGGAGGAGGCAGATCTGCGTGGTAATATGCAGCGCGTCGAAAATATACGTGTTGACCTGCTCCATAAATCTATCCGCCAGGACATTAGCAAGATTCGATTGACTCAAGGTAAGTCTAATGAGATGCGTCAGCTGATTGTTAGTTTCGATTTAGAGCTGCCAAGCGATGCCAGTGAAAAAGTCTATGTTTGGATACAGGACGGTTGGAGTCTTGATGAAAAAAGCTTTATATCCGAAGCCCGTCGTCGTCAGCCTAGCGAGCCGACAATATTTGTTTATATCCCTGCGCGTAACCGCTCTGAGTTGACCAATGCAATCATTACAGAGAATGCAGCATTTGCGACACTAGAGAAGCGTGGCATTCCTAATACTGACGCAGGTACGGATGCTCGTAGTGCGATGGAAACTCGCCATCGTGACGCACAAAAGCAAGCCCAAGCTTTATTGAGTGAGATTTTTGCTGGCGTGCAAGTATTGCAAGCCGGTGGTAGTGAAGTTGAAGGTAATAGCATTGCAGAGCGTGTTGAGACGGCTGCTAAAGCATCCTTAGTTCGTCTGTATCGTGAGTTTGATGTCGCTGATAATACGGGATGGGGTAAGGTCTATGATCGAGCTCGCAAAGATGGCGGCCAGAATGCATTAGAAGCTATAGGTTACTCTGATGAGCCTGAGCAGCATCCAGTTTGCGCACAAATCAAACGCTACATAGGAGTATCTAAAAAAGGTAGTGAGATTCGAGATTATTTTTCTGCCGCTCCTTATGGTTGGCCGCAAGATACTATCGACGGCGCTCTATATGCATTATTGGCTAGTGGTATTCTCATTGCTAAAGGTAATGGCAACCATCCCATCTCTGTAAAAGAGCTAGAACGTAAACAAATCAGCCAAACTAATTTTCAACCAGAAAGTATCACTATTCGCCCAGTAGATATGATTAAAATACGTGGTTTAATGAATGCTAGCGGCATTGCGTGCCAGCCTGGTGAGGAAGCGGCTAAACTAGATTTGCTAATAGATAAAGGTCGTACATTGGCAAAAGAAGCAGGTGGTGATGCTCCTTTTCCTGAGCGCCCAAGTTACCGTCTGTTTGATGAGATTGCGCAGCAATCTGGTAATGCCAAGCTTAAATATGTTCTAGATGAGCAAGATGCCATCAAGCAGTCACTCCAACAATGGGCTGAGACTGCTGATAAGATTCAAAAGAGACGACCTGATTGGTTTGTGTTAAAAGATTTATTAGACCAAAGTCAGGGTCTGTCATTCCAAGCTGATATCCAAGCCGAAGTAAGTGCCATCGAAGCCAATCGCTCATTACTCGACGAGCCTAATCCAATGACTAGCCTTAGTAAGCAATTGGTTGATAAGTTACGTGAAGCCGTACAATATCGTGTGGATAGTTACCTCGAACAGCATACCAAGAATTTGGCTCAGTTGGAAGCTGACAGCTATTGGCAGCAGCTAGATGATACTCAGAAAAATGAGATTCTTAATAAGTTCAAGCTAACGACGTTTAATGAGCCCGCCCTAAATAATGCTGATGCAATTATCGATGCGCTGAATGAGGTTAGTCTAGAGCAATGGAGAGACCGTACAGATGCTCTAGCCAGCAAGTTTGATAATGCACGCATGGAGGCGTTACGAAGATTGCAGCCTAAAGTACAGTATATTGCTCTGCAACGAGCGACTTTTGAGACAGAGGAAGACGTCAATACCTGGCTAGCGAAAGTTAAAACTCAAATTCTTGATAAACTTAGTGATGGACCGGTGACTTTTTAATGATGACAATTCGACAACCTCTTGATAAGGCTTTGCGTCGCACATTAGAGGCGACAGTGATTAAAGCTCGTGATATTGCTGAGCTAGCGGCAACTCAAGCACTCAATCGTTTGGGTGTAGGCGATGCCAAGCCTGCTGACTATTTAAGCGATGAACAACGCAAATTACGCACTCGTTTGCGTGCGCGCGGTCGTCAATTGGGCGATATTAAAAAAGACAATGGCCAGCAAGCCACTCATAAGCTGGTCACTGAAGTTGCTTATGAGCACTGGCACCGCATGTTATTTTCTCGATTTCTTGAGCAAAATAACTTGCTTATGTATGACGAATACACTTCATTAAGCTTAGATGAGTGTAATGAATTGGCTCAAGACTCTGATACAGCTCGTGATGACTTAGAGCGCCGCTGTGAAAGTGGTTGGGAGCTGGCAGGCGTTCTAGCATCAAAGATGTTGCCACAGATTTTCCGTATCGACTCGGCAGTGTTTGAGTTAGAGTTTGCTCCCGAGCATCAGCGTAATCTAGAGCAACTAGTCACTGGGTTATCTTTAGATACATTCCAAGCGCAAGATAGCCTCGGCTGGGTCTATCAGTTCTGGCAAAGCAAGCGCAAAGATGAAGTCAATAAGTCTGAAGTAAAAATTGGTGCTGATGAGCTATCACCAGTGACTCAGTTATTTACTGAACCATACATGGTGAGCTTTTTATTAGATAATGCCTTGGGCGCTTGGTGGGCTGGCAAGCGACTGACTGAAAGTGACTGGCAACATGCCAGCAGTGAACAAGAACTACGCAATAAAGCCGCTATTCCAGGCGTATCACTTGAATATTTACGCTTCGTACAAGATGAACAAACCAAAATATGGCAACCAGCCTCAGGCACTTTCGATGCTTGGCCAGATGAGCTTAGTGAATTTAAAGCTATAGATCCTTGTTGTGGATCAGGTCACTTCTTAGTTGCTATATTCCTCATGCTTGTGCCAATGCGTATGCAGCTTGAGAGCCTCAGCGAACAACAAGCCATAGATAAAGTGCTAAGTGAAAACTTACATGGGCTTGAGCTAGACCAACGCTGTGTAGAGCTGGCAGTTTTCGCCTTAGCGTTAGAAGCTTGGCGATATAAAAATGGTGGTGGATATCGTAGTCTGCCAGAATTACATTTGGCTTGTAGTGGTCTATCTATTTCTGCTGCCAGAGACGAATGGAAAGCGCTAAGCCGAAATGCTGGCAAGCAAAACCTAAGTATTGCTTTGGACTGGATGTATCAAACCTTCCAGGATGCGCCAGTGTTAGGTAGTTTGATTAACCCGCGCCGTAGTGATGCTACAAAGATTGCTAAATGGGATGAGCTACAGCAACTGCTGGGTGAGGCTTTAGCAAAAGACCAAAGCAAGGCTAATCAATCTGATAGCAGTGAGCAAACAAACCAACTAGAAGCAGGGATTGTGGCTCAAGGTTTAGCAAAAGCGGCTGAACTATTAGGTAGTCAATACACCTGGGTAGTGACTAATGTGCCCTACCTCACTTCTGGCAAACAGAACGATATTTTAAAAGATTTTTGTGAAGAGTATTATCCTGCTAGCAAAAGTGATTTGGCAACCGTTTTTCTAGAGCGCTGTCTAGAGTTTTGTATTGTAGGGGGTACTACAAGTACTGTCTTACCGCAGAATTGGTTATTCCTAAGTGGTTATAAAAAATTTCGTGAAAAACTCCTGATTAACGATACGTGGCATTTGATTGCACGGTTGGGAGCGAAAGCCTTTCAAACACCTATGTGGGATTTTAATGTACAGCTAATCACTTTAAGTCAAGGGAAAAAAAGTGATGATGTAGTCGATTTATTTAGTAGTACTAAGTCGCCACAATGGATTTGTGGGATAGATGTGTCCGAGCCACGCACTGCAGCTGAGAAGGCCGCACTACTTATGATTGATGATATGAAGAGTGTGAAGCAGGCAAAACAGTTAGAGAATCCGGATGCCAGGATTACGCTAGATAACTCAGAAAAAAGCGTATATCTATCGAAAATTGCTCAAGATTATTCTGGCTGTCTAACTAGTGATGGAGAAAGGTTTTATAGGTATTTGTGGGAACCACAATTAACTGATTCATGGGTTCCTCTTCAATCAACTGTTTCGAAATCTAAACACTTTTCAGGTCTTAGCCAAGTACTGCTATGGGAAAATGCTAAAGGAGCCCTTTTTCGGTTAGCTGAAAAAATGAAAGGCACAAATCATGCTGTCCAAAATTGGAAGCGTGGCCAAGATGCATGGAGTAATAGAGGAGTTATGATCAGTAGTATGGGAAAACTGTCTACTGCTATCTACACAGGTACACATTTTGATAATAATGCAGCTATCATTGTTCCAAAAAATGATAAAGCTAATGTAGCACTATGGTGTTTTTGTAGTTCATATGAATATCATAAAGCAATACGTGAAATTGATCAGTCATTAAAAGTAACTAATGCTACATTAGTGAAAGTCCCTTTCGACCTAGACCACTGGACCAAAGTAGCCGAAGAGCAGTACCCTAATGGACTACCAGAGCCATATACTAATGATCCTACCCAGTGGATATTCCATGGTCATCCCTGTGGCTCAGTGATTTGGGATGAAGAAACAAAATGCACTGCGAATGGTGAACTACGAGTTGATGACAGTGTATTACAAGTCGCTGTAGCTCGTTTATTAGGTTATCAATGGCCAGCTGAGAATGATACTGAAATGGAGTTAGCTGTTGAACAAAGACAGTGGGTTGAGCGTAGCAAAGAGCTTAACCAATTTACTGATGACGATGGTATCGTGTGCTTGCCAGCAGTGCGCGGTGAGAAGGCTGCTGATCAGCGCTTAGAGGCATTACTCCAAGCCGCCTATGGCGAAGCCTGGACGACACCTCTAAAAAATCGCCTGCTGGAAACGGTAAAAGGAAAATCACTCAACCAATGGCTACGTGATAAGTTCTTTGAGCAGCATTGTAAGATGTTTCAGCATCGCCCCTTTATTTGGCACATCTGGGATGGCCTAAACGATGGTTTTAGTGCTTTGGTTAATTATCATATGTTAGACAAAGCAGGGCTGGAGCGTCTTATCTATACTTATCTAGGTGACTGGATCCGCACTCAGCAAAGCGGTATGTCTAGTGGCGAAGATGGCGCCCAGGAACGTCTCGCAGCAGCTGAAGCACTTAAGCGTGAGCTCGAAGATATCCTTGAAGGCGAAGCACCTTACGATATTTTTGTACGCTGGAAGTCATTAACAGAGCAATCTATAGGTTGGAATCCTGATTTAAATGATGGTGTTCGCTTAAATATCCGACCATTTCTAAAAGCTCGTGATGTCGGTAAAAAAGATGCTGGCGTGTTGCGTTGGAAGCCTAATGTAAAATGGACCAAAGACCGTGGTAAAGATGTCGAGTCTGCCCCTTGGTACACCTTAGGTTTAGAGTATGAAGGTAAAGAAGGTGATCGGATTAATGATCATCATTTGACATTGGCTGATAAACAAACAGCTAAGGGTAGTTAGATGCAGTTAACTCATTTATCCATTAAGAATTATCGCGGGATTAAATCATTGAGTTTGGCGTTAGATGAAATAACGGTGCTTATTGGAGAAAATAATAGTGGCAAAACGACGATACTTCATGCCTTACGTGCGTGCTTACAGTCATTAAAGAATAGTGGCCGCTCTATAGTATTTGACGAGTTTGATTTTCATTTTGAAAATAGTACATCAGACCCTTCAACAGCAGAACCGATAGAGATTCTACTCACTTTTGAAGAAAATGAAACAGAGTGGTCCGAAGAGATTGAGCGTCAGCTTGGTGGTGACGCAGGTATTATTATGTTTATTGAACCTCAAGATACAGCCAGGGTTCAATTAAAGGTAACTTCAGAGTACTCTTCAGTCACTCAAGAGATAGAAACTAGTTTTGATTTTCTTGATGCTGAAGGAAATGCTTTAACTGGGAAAAGTCGAGGTAAGCTAGCTGCACTGCAACAAGTAAGACCTTTATTTTACTTGTCAGCTTTAAGAGATGCTGGGAAAGAGTTTTCTCGAACGGCACAGTTCTGGTCCCCGTTTGTTAAAAACTCACAAATTACTCCAGAAAAAAAACAAGAAATAGAAAGACAGCTTGTTGAGATTAATTCAAAAATCATCGATGCGCATGAAACTTTCAAAGATGTGCAGTTGCATCTTTCCAAGGTCCAGGACTTGGTGTCCGTAGGTGACCATGATGTAGTGAGTGTTGATGCTATACCTGCGCGCATTTTTGATATGTTAAGTCGAACCCAGGTAAATATCTCTTCAGCAACAGGCGCTAGATTACCTATCGCTAGACATGGTGAAGGCACACAAAGTTTGACAGTATTGATGCTTTTCGACGCATTTTTACAATCTGATCTTGCCAGAAAGCAAGGTATTCATGAGTCTAGACCTATTGTTGCGCTTGAAGAGCCAGAGGCGCACTTACACCCAACAGCTATACGCGCATTGTGGAAAACTATTAGCAAAATTAATGGCCAAAAAGTGATAGCAACCCATTCTGGTGATCTATTATCAGAAGTAGATCCATTTTCCATTCGTAGGCTCTATCGTGCGGGTGGTGTTGTGAAAGTAGGGCAATTACCTAAGGGCTTATTTAAGGCCAATCAGCTACAAAAGTTTGAATACTGGGTGAGTAGAACCCGCGGGGAATTGTTTTTTGCTAAAGCATGGATTCTGGTCGAGGGTGAAACAGATATTATTTTATTGTCTGGAGCTGCAAAAGCTTTAGGTTTTGACTTAGAGCAGCACGGGGTTAGGCTGGTCGAATATGCGCAAAGCGATTTGTCAGTATTTTTAAAGGCTGCTAATTCATTAGGTATTGCTTGGTATGTTTTTTCAGATGGCGATGATGCTGGACAGAGAAATATAGGTAAAGCTAAAAGTTTACTACAACCAAATCAGCATCAGCATCATCATGTTGGGGTTTTACCTGATGGGGAGCCAGTAGAACCGTTTTTATGTAAAAATGGGTTCCTTGAAATTTATAAAAATGATGCTTCAGAACAGAAACTCAGAAATGTAACAGAATCACCTGAATCACCCGATTACGCAGCAGCGATAGCTCAGTGTTTACCAAAAAATGGAAAGCCTGGTGCAGCACATGCAGTAGTAACGGACATGATCAGTAATCCTGAAAAAGTTCCTAAAATATTTAGATTTGCAATTTATAAAGCGGCTGCCTTGGGCAGGAGAAAACTATGAAGTACTTAGAAGACCTCAACCCAAGTCAAGAGGTAGCGGCTTTATGGGATGATGGTCCTTTGCTTGTTTTGGCTGGGCCTGGCTCAGGTAAAACCAAGACGCTAATTTCAAGGGTTGCCAGGTTAGTTGACGAAAGTAAAAATGATACGTTCCGAATACTTTGTCTGACATTTACTAGGAAAGCGGCTATTGAGATGCGTGATAGGCTTTTCGCCTTAATCCCAGATGCACAAAACAAAGTTAACTTATCTACCTTTCATTCTTTTGCAACTGATATTTTAAGGCAGCATGGTAGTCATTTTCACTTAACACCAGACTTTTCGATTATTGATAAAGAAGAACAAATCTCTATTATCAAGAAAATAATATCCAGTAATGACCAAGATTATTCAGCCTTCTTATCAGCAGAAAAAGTACTTGATGCCATTGAGTATCTATTCAAAGAGCTTGTACCTGATGAAAGAGTGTCCAGCCTTATTAGGGACCCAGCTGTGGGGCTACAGCTGACCAATATCTTTAAAGCTTACAAAGCAAGTCTATGCGAACAAAACGCACTAGATTACGGAGCAATAATTTACCTATGTGAGCAAATATTGCGTGAACGTCCGCGGTTGGCTCGACAGCTTAGAAATGTATACAAATATATTTGTGTTGATGAGTTTCAAGACACCAATAATTCACAATACGCTTTGCTACGATCTTTATCTCCTGAGAAAAAATCAAATTTATTTATTGTTGGTGATGACGATCAAATCATTTATCAATGGAATGGAGCGAGTCCAAGAAGAATTGAAATTCTTAAAGAGGATTATGATTTAAAACAAATACAGCTACCTGAAAACTATAGATGCCCTGCAGAAGTAGTTGAGCTTGCTAATAATCTTATTTCTCATAACACTGCAAGATTAGCTGATAAAAAACCATTGCGTGCGATGCATGATCCTAAAGATATCACACCAGTCTGTGTGCATGAGTTTTGCGATGATACTGAAGAAGCGATGGGAGTTGCTAAGAGAATTCAAGGAAAGCTTAATACTGGCTCCAAGCCAACAGATATAGTGGTCCTTGCTAGGAATACTAGGCTTTTGAAAAGCGTTGCTGCTGCATTATGTGAACTTGATGTTGAGTGTTTTGTCCCTCAAAGAAAAAATAATTTTGAGAGTGCTCCATTAAGACTGATGATTGAAACACTAAAGCTGTCAATTGTGCGATCAGATCAAGAAATACTCGCCAAACTCACAAAAGCTTTTTTTGACTGTTTTGGCATAGAGGTTATGCCAAATGAATTGGCTGTAATGGCTGCCGAAACCAATGGTGACTACCTACAAGCTTTTTCTAACTCTTTAGTAACTATTGAGAAGGATCAAGCAAAGTTGTTTCTTGGTTTGCTTGGTCCTATTTTAAAGAATGAACATTCGTTATTTATAGCAGGAGCTTTTAATTTATTTAATAGACTATCAAAAGAAGTCAGTGAAAGTGAAGAAGGCAAAGGAAGTGAAGAGTTTGCAGAGTACTATGAAGAAGTGAAAGTCTGGGACAATATAGTAATGGAGCTGGGGGGAACTGATGAGGCTAAAGAGCTGTCTTTGGGTCAGTTGCTACAAGAAATTGCGCTAGCGAATAAAACACCGGAACCATCTTCCTCAGCTGTACGTTGCTTTACAATTCATGCCTCCAAAGGTATGGAGTTTTCACATGTATTTCTAGTTGGTTTATCTGAAGATCAGCTTCCCTCTTTTCATGCAATAAAAAAGGAAAGCGATAGTCATGAAATGCAGGAAGAACGAAGAAACTGTTTTGTTGCTATTACAAGAACTAAGCAAACCTTAACCATGACTTATGCAAATAAATACAATGGCTGGAATAAAAAACCATCACGCTTCTTAAGTGAGATGGGCTTACTTCCTTAGATGTGGGGTTGGATATTATACGAAAAAAATACTTATTCTTTGACGATTGTTTGAATCATTTAGAAACGTTGGCTGTAGGAAACTGCACTATTATCTGACTTCAAGGAATATCATAAAACTTATTGATTTACTGGCCAAAGAAGTACGTGCCAGCGTTAACTACAACTCGAATGTTCAAGTAGCTCCCAGTGTAATTCTTTGGATTGATAAACAGCAGCAGGGGATTGAATAAATGAAGCATAATTGGCCCGACTATGACCCAACAGTGGCGTTTTTTCCTGTCGAATTGAAACCTGTATTTATACAATCATCTCAGCAGAGTGGAGACTTATTTGGTTATCATGCATTGCCGCGTCATTTTGCAGTAGTAGAGAGTGAAAGCGACCATGTTTTTGCGGTAGTGACTGAGAATTATAAATTAGTGACTAACCAGCAAGCATATGAGCTAGCAGCAGAGGCATTAAAGACAGTATTCAACTTCACATCATTAGCTGATATGGCTTGTTTAAAAATAATAATGCCTAAAACACGCTCTTTTTGTCACATAGACTTGATACATAAAGAAAGGGGTTTTGAGCCATGGAAAGATGATCAATGGATACCTTTTATCCGTATTACCAATAGTTATAATCGAACGCATAGACTACGTTTTGAGATAGGTTTCTGTCGTCTGACCAATTTCAATGAAGTGATTTTTGAGAGTAAGAGTGTAGAAATTAGTTTTGCACATACTAAGCAATTGCATGACATTATGCTTCGCTGGCATGAGAATCTTGGAGAAATTAAAGAGCTTGAAATTGAGTTCGTTAATCAGTTAAGAAATCTTGAACGTTTTCACGTTCCTAGGCGTTGGATGTTGCCGCTGGCATGTAAGGTATTTGGTGTTCAGCTAAATCCTAAGAGTTCTATCAGCTCAAACAAAATTAAAGAGCTAACTCTGTTTCGTAACGCTATAGATCAGCTTACTAATGACTATTTTTCCGCTCTGGGTGAGCAAGGCTATGCTGCTTTGAATGTGCTGATGGATTATGCTAGTCAGCCAGTTGGAGTAATGTCTCCTGAAAATAGGATAGATGGGTACCAGCGTAAAGCTGGTGATTGGATTAATGATTTTTCACAGCAAATAGAGAGCCGAGAATTTTCTTTTGAAAAATACCTTAACGACTATATAACAACCTCTAAGATGATTACTGAATTATGATTAAGTCCGTTTATAACTACCCAGTTTCTACCCTGCTCGATATTGAAAGCGGCGTTGTTTATGCTATTCCACGCTATCAACGTGAATACACTTGGAGTCGTGTACAGTGGGATGCACTGCTCGATGACTTATTAGATAACGAACTCCATTATTTTTTGGGCTCCATTATCTGTATCAATCAATCTCAGGATGCCCTTGCAGTGCAAGAGCTTGAGCTAGTTGATGGTCAACAACGTATGACGACGATATCGATTTTATTGGCTGCGATTTATGATGTTTTCAGTAAGCAGCCGAATCTAGTTATGGATCAGCAGATGGAGCTCTATAATCTAAGGCATAAACTGGTTTTGAAGAAAATGCCAAATCAACCACGTTTGATACCTCAAGTACAAAATAATAATCAGCAAG
Organism: Psychrobacter sp. AOP31-B2-9; assembly: GCF_052378005.1. Classification (NCBI taxonomy): domain Bacteria; kingdom Pseudomonadati; phylum Pseudomonadota; class Gammaproteobacteria; order Moraxellales; family Moraxellaceae; genus Psychrobacter; species Psychrobacter sp. AOP31-B2-9. The sequence goes on along the minus strand of NZ_JBQSXG010000026.1, from coordinate 10,323 downwards.
ATTATTTTTCAGTACTGAATAATATAGGTGTTCTTCAAGATATAGAGACGGTTGCAAATGCTGGTAATCGTCGAGTATTTAAAGCGTACCGACATTTTCTTTCTCGCATTAACCTATACCTTGAGCATAGTGATGACCCGATTACTAAGCTTCAAGGGTTGCTTGAAAAAGTAAATACAGCAACTTTGGTGAAGATTGAAGTAGCAAGCACTTCTGATGCCTACACATTATTTGAATCCCTAAATAATCGTGGTGTGCCACTTACCGCTATCGACCTTATCAAGAATAAGCTACTGGCTGTATTAGAATCTCAAGATAAAGGCAGTATCGATAAACAATATAATCGTTGGAAAAAAGTGATCGATGCTTTAGGCGATGACTATGCAGTACAAGAGCGGTTTTTCCGTCAATATTACAATGCTTTTAAGCCCAGTTTAAAGCAGATAGTCTCTGTACCAGTGGCCACTAAGTCAAATCTGATCAAAATATATGAAAAGCTAATAGCCAGAGATGCTGAAGGTTTTCTGCATACAATGATTCGTATGTCTGAGCACTATGCGCAGATTGTGAGCTATCGCGATGTGCCCGATCAGTCTAAACTGTCTTCTCTATTACTCTCATTAGATCGTATTCAAGGTACACCAGCTTATCTACTACTGATGGTACTATTTGAGTGTAAGACTGATCTGAAACTGCAAGAAGTTCACTTAGAGCAAACAGTAGAATTCCTAATTTCCTACTTCGTTCGTCGCAACGCAACTGACTTACCACCAACCCGAGACCTCACACGTATTTTTATGGATGTGGTTGAAAGTATTATGATGTTAGAAGGTGATGAGGTGGTTAGGCATATTCAAACTAGACTCAAAACCGAAAGCGCTAGTGATGAGCAGTTTGAGAAGAGTCTCAAAGGGCCTATTTACGAAGATAATAAAGCAGTCTGTCGTTTTGTTTTGTGTGCTCTAGAAGAGAGCCGTATGACTCGTGAGACTCAAGTTAATCTATGGGCGCTTAAAGGCAAACAGTATGTCTGGACTATTGAACATATTTTCCCCCAAGGCGATAACATACCGACCAGTTGGGTTAAGATGATTGCCAATGGCGATGCAGAGCTTGCTGAAGAGTATCGTCAGTCTTATGTGCACTGCTTGGGGAATTTGACTATCTCAGGTTATAACAGCACGCTGGGTAATAAAAGTTTTGAAGATAAGAAAAACCGAATGGACAGCCAAGGACGTAAGGTCGGCTATAACAACGGACTGTATTTAAACGAGTCGCTGATTACACAAGACAGCTGGTCTGTGCAACAGATTGAAGTTCGGACTAACAGGTTGGTTGCTGAGGTGATGGAGAAGTATCCACTGACGATATTGACTACAGCTGCTCAGTAGGCTCATAGCAATACTTGTTTGTCCATTTATAGGAATATTATGAAACTTATTGATTTACTGGCCAAAGAAGTACGTGCCAGCGCTAACTACAACTCGAATGTTCAAGTAGCTCCCAGTGTGATTCTTTGGATCGATAAGCAGCGCCATTGGGAGTCAGCATTACCGTTACTGCAAGCCGCTATGCCTGAGCTGATTGTTCTGGGTGATTATGCACCTAAACAAAAAACAGGTCCTGCTATTTGGATTAAATGTGTTGTTGATGGTGCTCTTTCAGAGATCGAACTTCCTACTGATCGTACTCCTATCGTTTACTTGCCAGGCATTGAGCGCCGAGACTTGCGAGCCATTGCTACGTGTCCTGAAGCGCTGATGCCTCTAGCTGAACTGCAATACCGTGGTAGCTGGTGGATTTATAATAACTCTGGTCGTGATTGGACCGTAAATGCTTTTCTGACCTCCGATAACGGTGGTGTTGGTCTTGATGTCGCTAAGGATGATAAAAGCCAGCAGGCGATGTTACGTGTACTAAATGAGATTCTTGAAAGCAAGCGTGAAGATCTGGCGAATCGTCGTCTTGAGGCTTCAGACTTTAATAAGCTAGTGTCCAGTGATCCAGTTCGTGATTTACTCAGTTGGATGAATGATGAAAAAACTTGCCGTGAGCGCTGGGATGAAGCGCGCTGGCAAGCATTAGTCGGTATTTGTGAAACTGAATATCATTTTAATCCTGAGCAAGATGGTGAACTGACAGCCGCTGAGCTGTTGTGCCAACGTCAGGGAATTTGGGAGGGCGTTTGGCAGCGTTATGTTGAATCCTGCCATCATTACCCTTCTTTGCCAAAACTATTGCTAAAGGTGCAAGGTGATCTTGTTGCTGATGGTGCAAGTTACCCAGTTATAAACCAAACTGAAGAATCTGCTTTAGAGAAATCATTATCTCAGCTACAAACACTTAACTCAGTTGATATACGTCAGAAGATAGCTGCACTAGAAGAGCATCATGCCGAACGCCGAGAATGGATTTGGTTTAAGTTAGATATGGCTCCGCTGGCTGGTGTGCTGAAGTGTTTGAGTGGTGTTGCAAGCCTCACTCAGCAGTGTTTTTCTGGCACTGACCCTGAAGAGATGGCTACGTTATACCGTGATAAATATTGGCAGGCGGATGACCTAACCCTTAAAGCATTGGCTTATCCTTTAGTGCCTAGCCAGCAAGCTTTAGTACAAAAATTGCTTGCGCTTATCTATACGCCTTGGCTAGATGAGGTTACGCATAACTTCCAAAGTTTAGTAAAAGAGAAAGGTTATCCCGGTACAACTCAATTCAACAAAGCGACAGCTGATTATGCTGCTGCGGGAGAAGTAGTGTTTTTTGTTGATGGCCTACGTTATGACTTGGCACAGCGTCTTATTAAACAGTTAGAGCCAATGGGAGAGGTTGGGTTTACCACTAATTGGGCGGCATTGCCTTCAGTTACTGCAACAGCTAAAGCTGCTGTTACACCAGTACACGATCGTTTAACCGGTAGAGAAACTGACCGTGATTTCGAGCCAAGCTTGTTGGATGACAATAAAGACTTCTCTGCTTATTACTTAAGAAAGTTTCTGAAAGAGAAAGGCTGGCTCTATCTTGAAGAGGGTGATTCAGGAGATCCGGCATCTAATGCCTGGGTACAAAGCGGTGACATAGATAAGGAAGGTCATGTACGAGGTCTTAAGCTTGCAGGAAGAGTTGATAGTTTATTAGATGAAATAGTTGAGCGTATTGAAGAACTGCTGGCAGCAGGATGGCGTAAAATTAGAATCGTCACTGATCATGGGTGGATGTTGACTCCTGAAACTATGCCAAAGGTAGAGCTACCTAAACATCTAACAGAAACTCGCTGGGGACGATGTGCAGTAATTAAAGATTCAGTTGCCAGTGGCTATTTGCAAGTAGGTTGGTATTGGAACAGCCAAGTGAGTATTGCTATGGCACCAGGAGTTTCTTGCTTCAAGGCTGGCTTGTATTATGATCATGGTGGTTTGAGTTTACAGGAGTGCCTGACACCAGTGATTGAGATTCTTAATAAACAAAGCTCAGCCTCAGCCGCTAAACCAACGATTACAGCGATCCTATCTGAGTTGCGCTGGCTTGGATTGCAGTGCAGAGTGCAAGCTGATAGCGACTCTGATGGGATTTTTGCAGTACTACGCATACATGCGGCTAACCCAGACTCTGAGATTAGTAAGCGTAAACCACTTAAAGAAGGCAAATGCACGCTCATGGTAGATGATGAGTATGAAGATACCTCCGCCGTTCTTGTGCTGTTAGACGAACATGGCAATGTGCTAGCAAAAAAACCAACATTAGTAGGAGACGTATAAGTGGAATTAGATGCACTGGATCAAAAGGCTGCGGATTTTTTTGAAGGATACATCGTTCGTAAGGATCTTGTCCGTACATTTGCACGCCAGTTCCCTGTACCCACTTATGTGGTTGAGTTTATGCTCGGTCGTTATTGCGCATCAACAGACCCAGATGAAATAGAAGAAGGTCTTGAGATTGTCCAGCGACAGCTGTCTTCACGAACAGTACGTGCAGGAGAGGAAGAGTTGTTTAAGGCACGTGCCTATAAGGACGGATCAGCCAAACTTATTGATATCGTCAGTGTTAAGTTTGTCGAAAAAGAGAATGGTTACCTTGCCAGCTTACCTAGTTTAAACCTTAATAAAGTACGTATTCCGGACAAGATTGTTGATGACAATGAGCGTCTTTTGACAGGCGGGTTTTATGCTGAGGTAACGCTGGAATACGATAGTATTATCGCAGAAGAAAAAGGTAATGCTTTTGGTATAGCTGAACTACGACCCATTCAAATGTCCAAGCGCAATGTGCTAGATGTGATGACTGAAGCTCGCAAAAACTATACTAGTGATGAATGGCGTGATTTTTTAATTCGCTCCATCGGCTTGGAGCCAAGCGCCTTATCACAACGGGCTAAAGATGCCATCCTACTGCGTATGGTGCCATTCGTTGAGCGTAACTACAACATGGTTGAGTTGGGACCGCGTGGCACAGGTAAGAGCCACTTGTTTCAGCAGATATCACCTTATGCTCATCTGATTTCCGGTGGTAAGGCGACAATTGCTAAGATGTTTGTGAACAATGCTAGTGGGCAGCGTGGTTTAGTGTGTCAGTACGATGTGGTTTGTTTTGATGAAGTCAGCGGAATATCCTTCGATACCAAAGAAGGCGTCAATATCATGAAAGGCTACATGGAGTCAGGTGAGTTTAGCCGAGGTAAGGAAAGTATTCGTGCAGATGGCTCATTGGTATTCGTAGGAAACTTTGATGTGGACGTAGAGCACCAACAACGTGTTGGTCACTTATTTGGTCCTTTACCTGCAGAAATGCGTGATGATACCGCATGGATGGATCGTATTCATTGCTATCTACCGGGCTGGGATGTCCCAAAAATGAGTAAAGAGCTGACTACGGATCATTTTGGTCTGGTTAGTGACTTCTTTTCTGAATGCATGACTCGCCTGCGTTTTCAAAGTCGTGTATCTGCTATGCAGAACCGTGTGTATTTAGGTGGTGCACTCAGTGGCCGTGATAGCAATGCGGTTAATAAAACAGTATCAGGACTACTAAAATTAATGTATCCAGATGCCGAACTTAGTGTGTCTGATGAAGACTTGGAATGGGCCACTCGTTTAGGTCTTGAAGTGCGTCGCCGGGTGAAGGAGCAACAGAAGCGCGTTGGTGCTGCTGAGTTTCGCAATACCCATTTCAGTTACACCATTGGTGATGATGGGATTGAAAAGTTTGTTGCCACCGCAGAGTTGCGAGCGAATAACGAAATAGGTGATGATCCCTTAGAACCAGGACAGGTTTGGACTATTAGTGAAGGCGGGTCTGAGATTGATGATAATGCTGGTTTGTATCGTATCGAGGTAAACGAGGGGCCAGGCTCTGGTGTGAAGATTCTTAACAATCCAGCTCCTGCTGCGTTCAAGGAGTCTTTGCGTTACGCTGAACAGAATCTCTACGCGCGCTCCATGCAGCTCATAGGTGATCGTGACCCTAGAGCTCATGAGTTCACAGTACAACTGAGGGCTTTTGATGCAGCTAAAAAAGGCTCTAGGATTGGTGTGGCAGCGCTAGTTGCTATGTGTAGTAGTATACTAAAGAAGTCAGTAAAAGGCGGTCTTATATTGATAGGAGAGATAAATCTGGGTGGCTCTATTGAACCTGTCACCAATGCGGTCAATATTGCCGAACTAGCAGTAGAAAAGGGTGCTAGTGTGCTACTTATGCCGGTTACAGCCAGGCGTCAGCTGTATGACTTGTCAGATGATATGGCTACCAAGATAGATATACAGTTCTATCAAGATGCAAGAGATGCACTGCTGAAAGCTATAGTAGAGTAAGGTGCTGCTGATTTTTATAATCAACCACAGTTTTGATTATACCGTCTATGAAAAACTACCCTATTGATATTTAATCAAAACACTCCTTAGGAATAATACCGCCATGCAAATAATGAAAAAGACGCTTGTTTATGGACTGGTGGTTTTGAGCCTGTCGTTTGTAATGAATGTATCAGCTGTGGCATCTGATATTGAGATCACAAAAATATTGGCTGATAAAGGTGATGCTGCATCGCTAACTGATCTTGGTCTGAGGTATGAAATTGGGGATGGTGTAACTCAAGATTATAACAAAGCAGTTGAGTTGTATCAAAAGGCGGCTAATCAAGGATATGCTCCCGCTCAATTTAGTATCGGCAATATGTATTACATTGGGAAAGGTGTGCGTAAAGATTATGGCAGGGCAGTTGAATGGTTTCAGAAAGGAGCTAATCAAGGTTATGCAGAAGCACAAAATAATCTTGCAGTAGCTTATGCAGAAGGAAAGGGTGTACGGCAAGATAGTGGCAAAGCGGTTGAATTATATAAAAAAGCAGTGCAACAAGGAAACGCTGGCGCTAAAAATAATCTTGGGATAGCGTATAAAGATGGTAAAGGTGTACCTCAAAATCATTATGTGGCTTTTAAGTTATTCCAAGAGTCTGCTGATCAAGGATATGCCGGAGGTCAAGCCAATCTAGGTTTGGCTTACCAAAATGGAAGAGGTGTAATCCAAGATTATAATCAGGCAAATGAATGGTATCAAAAAGCTGCCCAACAAGGTGAGCCGGTAGCTCAACATAATCTTGCATATAACTATAGAAATGGTATAGGTGTGCGTCAAGATTATGAAAAAGCATTTTATTGGTATAAAGAAGCCTCTATGCAAGGGTATGCTCCTGCACAAACTAATCTTGGGATGAGATATTCTACAGGTGAAGGTGTACCTCAAGATTTTGAGAAAGCACTTTACTGGATGAAAAAAGCTGCCGATCAAGGTAGAGCGGCAGCTCAGATTAATATGGGAAGAATTTATTATCAGGGAGAGGGTGTACCTATAGATTATGATAAAGCATTCTATTGGTACAAAAAGGCTGCTGATCAAGGAGAAGCTATTGCTCAAAAAAACCTTGGACTACTTTATTATTATGGAGAAGGCGCTACCCAAAATGAAGCTCAGGCAAAATACTGGTTCCGAAAAGCTTGTAATAATGGTAATCAAGAAGGTTGTGAGAACTTGAAGGCATTAAGCTAAGCTAACGATCGTTAAAAAAGAGACTGCGTACCGATAGTTAATTAGAATATCTGGATGTAGTTTTCATCTATATGACTAGTGATCTATTCTAAAGAAACCATAGAGTTAAACTTGGCAAACTAAATTTCATTAAAAACAATTCGTATCCCGGTTTTATGTATTTATACTGACTCTAGTGCTTGCTGGCAAGCTTGAGCTAAATAGGGATCAATACCATCCTGTTTCAGCAACCACTTCAGATATCCAGTACCATCCGAATGGGTAGCCAAATCTGCGATAGCCTCACCTTTATGCTTACCAAAACTTAAGTGCGTGGGTACGCGTGCCATTTGACTAAACTCATATAAGCTCTCCGCATCAGCTATGACATGACCTTGGCTATTAGCCAAATCAATCAAACTACAAAGCACCAGCTCAGTGAAGTGAATATCAGCAATAGCAGCATGCGCATGTCTTGCTTGATCACGCGCCACATTTCTATGGAAGTAATAGAGCAGTGATACTAGCTTATGGCTCTCCAATGTAGGAAGAAGGAAGTTCGCCATTGCATTGGTACAAATTAACTTAGGCTCATGGGTCACGCCAGCATTTTTCAGAACCGCCATATCAAAATCAATATTATGGCCAATCAAGTACTCAACACTGTTAGGCAGCCTAAAATCTGTATGAGGTGGCTCATCTATCACATCCTCATCACAGATATGGGATATCGCCATAGATCCCAAGCTAATTTCTTTGAGAGGGTTAAAGCGTTTCGCTCTTGGCGCTTGCAACACAGTCACTTTACCATTGATGATATCAACAATAGAGTAAGCGGCCTCAGTCATATGTGGTTCAATGAGTCCTGTCGTTTCAGTGTCGAGTATGTATGTGGTCATAATTGCCTTTTTATTTTGACTTGATTCTATGTAGTCTCATTATAGCAGTCTATTTCAAGTGGTCTATGAAGAGACTAACGCTATATATAATTAGATATACTCATAAAAAAGTAAGCATCCGACCATCCCCTATTGCGATGGCACCCAGCGATGAGGTAACAACTCATCTAGATCATCTTGAATAGGCAGGCGTCTTAGCACGTCTGTCAAATAGGCAGACACATCCAAACCATTTAAGCGAGCGGATTGAATGATTGACATAATATTCGCAGCACGCTGCCCACTTCGTAGCGAACCGGCAAACAACCAGTTTTTACGCCCAAGTGCCCACGGGCGCATCTGATTTTCCGCCCAATTATTATCAATCGGCAGCCTGCCATCATCTAGATACTGAGTCAGCGCCTGCCAACGTTTTAGGCAATAATCAATCGCCTTAGTAATACTGGCATTCTTAGTGGTTAACTGTCTTTTTTCTTGTAACCATTGGTGCAGCTTATCCGCAATCGGTTTGGCTTTCTCTTGCCTGATTTGCCGGACTATCTGGGGATCTCTTGGTATTGGGGGTGTGTTTTTTTCAAATCGCGCATCAATCTCACGTTCAACCGCATACAACTGCCCGAATAACGCTAATGCGTCAATGCTAATAACACTTTGTCCAGTAACGTGCAATTCATGAAACTTACGCCGTGCATGGGCCATACAACCGATTTCGCTCACGCCTTGATGAAATAAAAACTTATAGCCGCTGTAATCATCGCAAATCAGCTTACCGTGCCATTTGTCTAAAAAGGCTTTAGGGTGCTCATTACGACGGCTCTGGGCAAAGTCATACACCACCGCTTTTAATGCACCGTGCTGTGGCGTGAGATACGCCCAAACATAGCCTTTCTTTAATGATTTACTGCCGGCTTTCACAGGGTTTTTCATGATAGACACCGGTGTTTCATCGGCATGTAAGATAGGCTCAGACAGTAATAGTTCATGCAAGCGATTCACTAAAGGTGCCATGGCGACGCCGCAGCGTCCCACCCAGTCTGCCATGGTGGCATCGGGAATATTTACCCCACTTCGCTTATAGATAATATTCTGCCGATATAGAGGCTGATGGTCTGCATACTTACTCATGAGAATGTGAGCAAGCAGCTCAGGGGTGGCGATGCTCTTGTTAATGATTTGCTTGGGTGCAGCCGCTTGATGAATGATGTCACACTCACGGCATACCCATTTTGGATAGAGGTGTCGCTCAATATAAAACTGCTTGGGGATGAGTCCAAGTTTGTCCTGTTTATCCTCCCCAATTCGCTTCATTTGACAGCCGCAGTCACAAACGGTGGTGAGTGGTTCATGAACCAGAGTTTTAACCTCAAGGTTGTCAGGAATAATCGTGTATTTAGCACGCTTTGCTTTTTTAGGCTGATCAGTGGCTGAGGGTAGCGATCCGTCAGTGATCTGTGTGCTTGGTTCAAGGTCGCTCTCACCGATGAGCATTTCTGTCTGGATAGGATCGATAGCAGGTAGCTTGGCAAGCTGATCTTGGGTTAAGTCGTGGCGGTAGTCATCTCGGATTTGTTCTAGTGCAGATAAATCTTCTTGCGCAGCTTCCTGATTTAAGTGGGTTTGTCTGGCAGTTATGCCTTCGCTTTTTTGTCCATAGAGCCGGTGAATAAGCCGCTTTTGTTTTTCGATGAGTTCCAGTACTTTTAGATACAGCTTGTGGTTTTCCTCAAAGGTTTTATTGACGAGCTGCTGTAGTTGATCGTGACGCGTGTTTGTTTGAACAATCTGTTGTTGCAGGTGCTCATTACGCTGTTCAAGCAGGTGGATTTTCACCAGGAGCTCGGCGTAAATGGGGTCTTTCGATAAGTCGGATAGAGTGGCAACAGTCATGGTGCTATGTTGCCAGAGTTTTATTTGCCTGTCATCGGGTATTTATAGGATGGGGGTCAATGTATCTTTGCCCATGTTACGCCAAGGCAATCCACTGATTAAGGCATTAAATTGCTCACGGTTGATGCTGATGCCGGTTTGAGTGGGGGTGAGTGGTTTGGTTAAGCCATGAAACTTGCTGTCGTCTAGCTGACGGCTGCAAAGCCAAACCCCAAGTCCGTCATGAATGAATACTTTCAGCCGTGTGCCTGTTTTGTTGTAAAACAGGTAGGCACAGTGAGGGCGGATGCCTTGGTGCTGGGTGATGATGTGAGCCAGTAGTTTGCCGCTGCCACATCGCATGTCCATGGGCGCGGTGGATAGCCAGATGTGATTGATGGGTATCATTGTAGGCCTCGTAGTAGGTCAATCAAACTTTGGGTGTCTATTTGGGCAATAGTGAGGCTTATGGACCCAGGTCCTGGGGCTCTGATTTGCAGCTTGATGTTTTGTATGACGGAGGGTGAGGACAGATGAGTTG
>NZ_JBQSXG010000025.1:0-31992 GCF_052378005.1 Psychrobacter sp. AOP31-B2-9 | reverse complement strand
AAGAGGTCAACTCTGACTATCAAGGCTTGATTATTGATGAGTTACAGTTGAGTGTTAATAGACTTGCACGATTTCGTGAAGAGCTTTTGTTTGAGATAGGCATTGAACCCTTGTATGATAACGGTGGTTATATAGTGATAAAGGTCACACGGATGCAAACTGGTGATACGGTTGCTACCGCACGATTACACTTTATTGGTTACGACTTCCAACTCAATAAGACCGCTACACTTAATAACAGTATAAAAGAAGCGCTGTACCCACACTTATTTAAGATTTGATATTAGACCTATTGAACATATCCTATTTTTTTAACATGCTGTCTTTGCTCAAATAGCTATTCACTCAAGACCTAAAAAGTGAATGGTTATAAACCATTGACCATTTCTTACTCAATACTCATAAGACGACAGATATATTATGACTTTACCTGCTTGGCTGACTGCCGTAACTTTTAATACTGATGGTTTAATTCCTGCGATTGCCCAAGATCATAAGTCTGGGCGTATTTTGATGATGGCTTGGATGAATGCAGAGGCGCTGCAACTAACTGCACAAACCAAAACAGCCGTTTATTTTTCACGTTCACGCAATAAGTTGTGGCATAAAGGTGAAACCTCAGGACATACTCAAACCGTACATGAAATTCGCTTGGACTGTGATGCAGATGTGATCGTGCTTAGCGTAACACAAGCCGGTGGTATCGCTTGCCATACTGGCCGTGAATCTTGTTTTTATCAGCGTTTAGATTTATCTGGGCAAACACCTGAGTGGCAAACCGTTGATAAAGTATTGAAAGATCCTTCGGATATCTATAACACAGAGGTAAATGCTACTCATCTAAATAATGATGCTAGTGTAAGTAGTATTATGACCAAAGATGATACGATTAGTAGTGATAGCCAACCGGATAATGCCTCCATTTTGCAGCAGCTTGATCAGGTATTGGTTGAGCGCAAGCAAGCCGATGCTGATAGCTCCTATGTGGCAAGCCTATATGCTAAAGGTTTGAATAAAATTTTAGAAAAAGTTGGTGAAGAAAGTACAGAAAGCATTATCGCTGCCAAAGACTTTGCGAGCTGTGATGCAGAGGCAGACAAAGCTCAATACGATGATGCTCGTCACGAACTCATCTATGAAGTGGCGGATGTCTGGTTCCATACACTCGTTGGACTGGCGTGGTTCGACATAGAGTCAGATGCCGTGTTAAACGAGCTAGGACGTCGCTTTGGCTTATCAGGCATCGATGAAAAAGCGTCACGATAACTGGTGATATTGCAAAACCAGTCTAGTAAAAGCAACTTGTGAAATCGTAAAATAACCAGCTACTCTGTTTGATTATTTTGCCATTTCACCCTTTTGTCACAAGTGCAGGTTATAATATAGCTCTTTTAACGTCGCGCTATATGTCGATACTTTTTGGTTAATATATCACGGTAATATAAACACAAAGTATTCATATACAGACTGAAAACCAAGACATAAGGATACCTTTATGGGCAGTTTTTCTATTACGCATTGGCTGATACTATTGGTTGTGGTGGTAGTTGTATTTGGCACATCTAAACTTAGAAATGCGGGCAAAGATTTGGGCGGTGCGGTCAAAGGCTTTAAAGAAGCGGTCAAAGATGAAAATACAGAGCATGCTAAAAAGCACGCTGTGCTTGATCACGATGACAACACGCGTACCACAGATCGCTCAGCTACTGACAACGCCAATAGTAGCGATATCAATGCAGCCCCTACAGACGATAAGCACAACGTATAATGTCTATAGTACCTAGCCGACCTGTAGTTCCTAGATAGTGACACTCAACCATTATGTTTGATATTGGGTTTTCTGAATTACTCATCTTTGGCATTATTGCCTTGATTGTTCTGGGTCCAGAAAAACTGCCTCAGGCAGCGCGGACGGCTGGGCAGTGGTATGCCAAGATTCGCCGTACGGTATCTACCCTACAGTCTGAGATAGAGGCTGAGCTAGACTTGGCTGAAACACGGCAGCAAATGCAAAAAGAGCTTGCCAAAATTCGCCAGACTGAAGCGGACATGCGACGTGAGATGGCAGAAATGCGTGGCAATATGAAAGAGTTTGCATCCTCACAAAACCAAACGCTGAGAGCGACCCATGATATCGTCGATGGTCATAAAAACACTAAAAACAGCGAAATCAATAGTAGCGTAGGCAGTCATCAAGCACCTGCTCCAAAAGAGTTCGACGCCGCCTATAGCAATACTGACAATTCAAATGATTTGCAGCAAGCCTCGGCAGTAGACAATCACAGTAGCAGCAATACAAATAACGTGCCCGCTGAATCTAATGACAGTCCACACATTATCACCCAAGTCCTCACGACTAGACCATGGGAGAATATGTGGTTTCGTCTTAGTGCTTATGACAAAGCCCGCCGTCTACCTGAGCCGCCTTACTTACCGAACTATCAAGCAGATAAATTATTAAACAGTCATTTAATTGATTCCTTCGATAGTCCTTTGCAAAAAAAAGCTTCTGCAAATATACAGGAGGCTGACTGATGGGGTTGTTTAAACACACAAAAAGCCGCCAAGAAAAACTCACTGGTTCAGATAAAAAAACCACTACTGATTCAATGGATAAACACGAATCTACAGATGCGTTAAGTACTATGGCTGACATGCCCATCACCGAGCATCTGATTGAGTTACGCAGGCACTTAATCAAAATATGTGTGGCGGTATTGATTATATTTTTAGCGTTAGTCGGGTTTTCACGCGAGCTATATAACTTATTATCAGACCCATTAGTCGCACAATTACCTGCCAATTCGACCATGATTGCCACAGACATTACGTCTAACTTTATGGCACCGATACGTCTAACTATCTTTGTCGCTGCATTTTTTGCTATGCCTTATATCCTGTATCAAATTTGGTCATTTGTAGCACCAGGTTTGTATAAAAAAGAAAAGAAAATTGCGATTCCAGTACTACTCTCCTCTATATTCTTATTTTATTCTGGCGTAGCATTTGCGTACTTCATCGTTCTCAAAGGGGTTCTAAAATTCTTTATTATGTTTGCCCCACAGAATGTCTTACCAATGACAGATATCGACAGTTATCTCAGTTTTGCGCTCAAATTATTTATGGTGTTCGGACTGACTTTTGAAATTCCGGTCGTGACCTTACTATTGATATTGGTTGGTGTCGTCTCCATCCAGAGTTTAGAAGACAAACGTCGTTATATTATTGTGGGATGTTTTGCCGTTGCCGCCGTTGTCACACCGCCCGATGGTGTATCGATGCTGATGCTAGCGATTCCGATGTGGTTGTTGTTTGAGCTTGGTTTGTTTTTAGCCAAGGTATTAATCAAAGAAGAGCCCAATGCAGCTTTATCTGCGAATACGGCCTCAAGCAAAACTTAAACTGACCAGTTAATTCAAAACAAGCCAATCTTATAATCTGTTAATATGATCTTCTAAATCTTACATTAACTTCCGATGACCCTATATGATGGTTATCACTTATTAGCCATTGTCTATGCAGTGGCTTTTTTTACCTCCGTCATTTTTGACCCTGTTTTATTTTTTAGGTAGCTTTTTATGTCCGCATCTATGCCAGCTTATATGAGCGATCCCACTGATGAGCAACTGAACGCGCTCAATATGGCGATGGATCACAAGTCATTTAAAGTAGTCGCTTATGCGGGCGCCGGCAAGACCACAACACTCAAACTAATTGGTGAGCGATTGCGTGGACGCGGCTTATATTTAGCCTTTAACAAAGCCATTGCCAATGATGCTCGCTCAAAATTTCCACCGCACGTAGAGTGCCGCACTTTTCATTCGCTTGCCTATCGTCATGTCGCTCGTGATATCACGGCCAAACTATCCTTGCCGCGCTTTTCCCCTAAACGCCTTGGCGATGATTTAGGCTTACAACCGGTACAAGTACGTCGGCAAATGGATGGGGTCAATAAATACATTACGCTGACACCAGCACGATTATCTCGCTTCGTCAGCGATGCTGTGAGCAATTTCTGTAGTACGCATGCCAGTTACCCTGCCCCTAGACATATATTGTTTCCAAGTTGGCTCGATGATTCTGATGCAGAACAATTACGTGAGCTGCTCTACCCTGCCGTTGAACAACGCTGGCTACAGTCGATTGATGCTCGTCATCCTGCTGGCATCGGACATGATATTTACCTCAAACTATGGGCGTTGTCTAAGCCAAGCATTCCAGCTGATTTTATCTTATTTGATGAAGCACAAGATGCTGATCCATTAATGATGGGAATTCTAACTCAGCAGCCAAAACAAGTAATCTACGTAGGCGATGCCCATCAACAAATTTACGAGTGGCGTGGTGCGGTCAATGCTATGAAAAAGCTGCCACTGCCCCAAACATTACTAACGCAGTCTTTTCGCTTTGGCGAGCCAATTGCCGAAGTCGCCAATACGTTACTAAAGGCATTACAAGAAGAGGTTCCGCTCAAAGGAAACCCTAATAAACAGTCCTCTACTGACAAAGGCATGGTACACAGCAAAAAAGACGCCATTCTCTGTCGTACCAATGCTGCTGCGATGGCTCAGTTATTGACAGGACTCAAGCTCGGTCATAGAGTGGCGCTGCAAGCCGATACCGATCGTATGCTCAAGTTCTGTCAGGCTGCCGAAAATTTGAAGAATGGAAAATCTGCTTATGGTGTGCCTGAACTGGCATACTTTTATAATTGGGGCGATGTACAAGAATACTCTGAAACCAACGAAGGCAGTGATCTAAAAACCCTCGTCAAATTGGTTGATGACCACGGCACCAATGTACTGAGCCAAGCGGTCAATAGTCTGACCAGTATCGAAAATGCAGATTATGTCATCTCAACTGCTCACAAGGCCAAAGGGCTTGAATGGGGAAGAGTACAACTGGATGATGACTTTTACTATGATGTCACCACCAATGCGGTCAAGATAAGCCCAGAAGAGCTGCGTTTACTATATGTCGCTTGCACTCGTGCCCAAACCAACTTAGATATTCATCATATTAAAGATTTGATATTGGGATTACAGACAGGTAAAAAAGTGATTTTTGGTAATACTTAATCAATTTATCATTTTTCGTATTTGCCATTCTAAATTCCTAGTCTACCTTTATTTATCATGACCTTTTAGCAGTGAACCACAAGCAATGAACCATAATGATCAGCTTCAAATCCATCAAAATACGATCTCTCAGTTATTTGCCAATCCCGTCCGCCTCCTTGCGCCAATGGAAGGTCTGACCGATCCATTAATGCGGCAAATCCTCACACAAATTGCAGCAGATTTAGATCGTCCTTATGATTGGTCGGTGAGTGAGTTTATTCGGGTAACTCAGCATGTCTTGCCAGCACACGTGTTCTATAAATACGTGCCAGAATTGCATCATGACTCCAAAACCGCCTGTGGCACACCGATTCATTTGCAACTTTTGGGTAGCGAAGCACAACTGATGGCAGAAAACGCTGCTTACGCCTGCGAGCTTGGCGCGCCTGCCATTGATATCAACTTTGGTTGTCCTGCCAAGACCGTAAACAGTCACCGTGGTGGTTCCGTATTATTAGATGAGCCTGAAACCCTATACCAGATTATCAGCGCGGTGCGTCAAGCCGTACCTGCGCAAATTCCAGTCTCGGCTAAGATACGTCTAGGCTATACCGATACCAATCGTATGGATGATATTCGTAGCGCGATTAACGATAGCGGCGCTGACTGGCTAACCATCCATGCACGAACCAAAACCCAAGGCTATAAGCCGCCAGCCTACTGGGACAAGATTCAGAGCTTTAATACGCTCGATATTCCAGTGATTGCCAACGGTGAGATATGGAATGTAGAACACGCACAGAGGTGTATGACTCAAGCAGGTACACCGCATTTGATGTTAGGTCGCGGTGCGGTTACCCGCCCAGACTTGATTGCTCGTATAGATGCCGTTTCAGATGAGTCCATGCTAAGCGCGGCAACGTTATCGTGGCAAGCACTGGTCTCTCATCAGATAAAATTTTTGGAAGGTCAGGCTAAAACTGAAGTGATATTGGTAGGTCGTTATAAGCAGTGGTTAGCGATGCTCACCAAAGGCTGTGACGAAGCAAAAGTGTTATGGGACAGTATAAAACGAGAAAAAAGTAAAGCAGCTATTATCAGTGCACTGCTAGCCAGTGTACGATAATAGCTGCTTTTATAGTTATGCCGATATTATAATCATGCCACTATGATAGTCATTCCACGAGAAAAGCATTACTGCGTTAACTTCTCTCAAAGTACTAAAGACTCACTCTAATCGCTAAATAAAATAGCATCAAAGAACAAGCCATCGATAACACCCAAAGTATCGAGCGAAACGTTGCCAAATTAGCAATATAAGCCACGCAAAAACCAATTCGAATCAATACATACAACCAAGCCAATACATTGATAATCGATTGTGGAACAAAAAACAGCATCGCCACTAGTACTGCTGCCAAAAATATAGGCAAAGTCTCATAGCTGTTTTGCTGCGCGGCATTGGCTCGTGCTGCCATACCGGTACTATGTTGCAAAAAATCACGAGGATGTGCGTTATTTCTGATTTTAAAGCCGCCAGACGCTTTTGCAACTATTGATACCAGCCATGGTAATAAGCTTGCTACCACCATCGCCCAAATAGCCGACGCTGCGGTATTAGAGACCAACTCCAAAAGTGCATTCATTAGTATACTCGCTTCTACCCTGCAACCACTTCAAAATCATGGGTGACATTCACTCCACCTTGTACCAACATTCTACTGGCTGAGCAGTATTTTTCTGCTGATAAGCTGATGGCTTTTTCAACTTGTTTTTCTTTAACATTTTGCCCTGTTACCACGAAGTGCATGTGAATATCGGTATATACCGCTGGTACCGTTTCAGCACGCTGTGCCGTCAACTCACAACGCACGTCTGTCACTTCTTGACGAGATTTTTTTAAGATCTCTACCACATCGTAGCTAGCACAACCACCAAGTCCTAAGAGTATCAACTCCATTGGGCTTGCGCCTTTTTCTTTATCGGCATCAATCTGAACATTATGACCTGACGGTGAGACACCCATAAATGCTTTGTTCTCTTGCCACGTAACGCTTGCTTTTGACTCTGACATTTCTCATTTTCCTTATTCTAATAAATAGATTGTAATTGGCAGCCTTCAATTAGGAGGTTATCTGCTTCTTATTCTAAGTAGCCTACATTGCTTGATACAGCACATTGCTAGTGTAGCATAAGCCAAAGCAGGATTTGACAACGGCTTTGTCTTTGGTTTTTATCATGAGAATATGGTCTACCCCATATAGATTGCATCCTTCATTCGGACTATTTAGGCTGCTAAATATTATAGCTTCACTTTAGCTTTTGATAACTTATTCTAAGTCAGTATTTTTATTCATCTAACTAATAGTTATGTATCCTGCTTCTCAACTTCTTTCAAATTATCTCTTATTCAACCACCTCTAGAAACCCACAAAAGTCTAATTATAAACCATTGATTTTAAACAACTAAACTCGTGAAACATTTTATAGCAAAATACTGTTACACATTCTGTCGGTTTCTTGGTTTAATAACGGTAATTAATCTTATTTCGGTCTAATACCGATACCAATCACCTTATAATAACTATGATTGCTGTCACGATTGTGGAGTGAAATAAGCTATTTTAAACACATTAAAAAGGTTTAGTCATGATAGATGCAGACGGCTTTCGCGCCAATGTCGGCATCATCTTGGCAAATACACAAGGGCAAGTTCTGTGGGCAAAACGTATTGGTCACAACGCTTGGCAGTTTCCGCAAGGCGGTATAGACCGCGGAGAGACACCAATGGATGCGATGTATCGCGAGCTCTGGGAAGAGGTCGGCCTACATCCGCGTCATGTAGATTTATTGGCAGTGACGCAAGACTGGTTGCGTTATCGTCTGCCAAAACGCTATGTGCGTCATGGACAACACCCTTTGTGTATTGGGCAAAAACAAAAATGGTTTTTGCTGCGCTTAGATGAGGCAAACACGCAACACATCCGCTTCGATGAAGGAAAGCCAGAGTTTGACCATTGGCAATGGGTTAGTTACTGGTATCCACTTGGACAAGTGATTCATTTTAAACGGGGAGTTTATCGTCGCGCTTTGCAAGAGCTAGTGCGTGAGCTTCCCCTAAAACAAGAGCTTATTTTGCCTGAACAAGAAAACCACTTATTGGTGTGATGCCTGATTTAGTCAATCGCTCTATTTGCCATAAAATAAAAAGACCCACGATAATTGCTAGCAGCGTTAGCAATTATCGTGGGTCTTTTTTTGCTCAAAATTTATCGCTCGTATTTATTTTTACTGCGAGTGACCAGTAAGCTCTCGGCTGACAATCTCACTAGTGACGTTTGCCTTTCTAGTTTTAGTTAAGGTTAAAATACTTTGGGTACGAGTTCCATACGTTGTTGCGTTACTGTCTGTATGACCAAACGCTACTGGCGCAATATAAACAGAGGATAGCATTTGCTCAATCTCAATCGATATGCCTGTGTCTGGCAACCGATCTGCTGGTGCAGACGTATGATCCGATAACACATCAAAAGCCGCTTCTTGCCAATATTCAGGTGCGCTATTTTCGGCAATGAGTGGCAATACTTCTTGCCGTATTCTGCCACGTAATTTTTCAGTCTTGAACCAGTTGTCTTCTGGCTGCCCATTAGACAGTACGTGTAAACCTGAGTACAAAGGTGTGGGCGCATGGCCGCGATTATTAACGATGACCGCTTGGGCAGCATCACCAACGATAAGGTTAAAGCCGGCATAATTTCGCAAATTGATGCTTCGAGCAAAATCCATCGGGCTTGAGTCACTGGTCAAGAAATCAGTAACTAACGCACCACGTGAGCGTTCATCATTGCTTGCCTGTACCCCATCACGAAAGTTCAATACGGCAGCCCAGCGACCGTTTTGAGAATAATACTCCAGGCCTTTTACGTGGTCTGGTTGTTGGTGAATACCAAGCCAAGTACCGCCGCTTTGTTTATCGCGCCCCGCATAAATAGACTGATCGGACCATTGGTGTAGCGGCTCAGTAGGACGCTCAAAAAACTCATCACGGTTGGATAACAACACCAATGGCAATTTATCAAATAACTGCCAAGCGATGGCGACGATACACATATAATTCCTTTTTTATTCATAAGCCGATAGCACGAAAAAACCTGATGACAAGGTTTAGGTTCATGATTGATTAATGACCAATTAACTGCTCATCGGCAGGATAACTGACTTGAGACGTCGAGCTTATCACTTTCGATTGCTGACTGGGTAAATCAAACTCCCACGCAATCATGCCTTGATTGCCATTCCAGTCGCGCGTACTCACTGGCGGATTGTGTGTGACAGCGACCTTCAAACTTTCATCACGGCTGATCGGCTCACTGCCTAACACTTGTAGGCTCATCGTACGATTGTGTTTATTAGTAAATTGATAGGCATCAGTCTCGGTCAATGTTTGTGTACGACTGAATGCGCCTTTGTCGCCTGATTTTTGCTCATTGGTCAACTGTTTTACGATCGTATTGGGGTCAATACCAAAGCCAATGCCCTGCTCTTTTAGCATCTGATAGCTATAGCGTGACTGTCCGACATAGTTATCATCGCGGTATAATTGCAAAGAACCATCGACCCAAGCTGGTGTCAAGAATGGTGCTGAGGCATACCAATAGCCAGCCGTTTCCACACTTGGTGTACTGCGAATCCATAATTTACTGCTACCGGACTGCTCATCAATGACCGTTCGCACATGCCTGCCATCGCTTGGAATACTAACGCGCTGTGGTAATCGATACTCGGTAATACCATTTTTATTTTGGCTACTCACGGTAAAGCTCGGTAGCGGAGAGCTAGCTTCAGCAGTTGGTTTATATTGCACAGAAGAGCTTCTACGCATTGCTTTTGGCGATGGTATTGGAGCGGCATCAGCCATCATCATAGATTCCTCTTCGTATAAAGACAAACGCTTCACATTAGGTAGCCGACCAGTGGTGTTTTGATTGGGGTTGACTGAGCTCAATACCAATGGAATATTTAGCCAGTTTTCACCAGTTTGTTGGGCGATAATCGCAGAGGCAGTGATATTAAGTTGCTTGGTATCAGTATTTAGGCGGGCTTGATATGTCGGCTCCCAACTAGCGCCACGCACTTGATAGTGTAATTTGGCAGTACTTGGCACTCGACTGGCTGTACGCACACTCACTTGGGTCACACTGTTTTGCGTGGTGGTCGTACTACCTGCCATCAACTGATTAAGCGCGTCTTGCGCACTGGCTTGACGTTTCTCAAGGTCTAGTATCCGCTTATTTACGTTTACTGCTTGTGCTTGCAAATCATTGGTATTGCTAGCCAGCGTACCTTCCATACTGAGTTGCGTCACTTTGGCTAGATTCTGCAAATATAACTTGGTTAGATAAGCCGCTTCTAACTCAGCATTGACGCTAGCCAAATTATCCTGTTGCGTCTGCACTTGTGCATCGCCTTGATACTGACACTGCGCTGCTTGCTCACCGCTCAATGTTTCAATACTGACTTCGCCAACATTGACATTTCCTAGCGCCTGCACACTCACACTGTCTTTATCCATAGAAGGTGACAAACACGAAAATATAAGCGTCTGCTCACCACTCCCATCAATCGGTAGAGTACGTGTGACACTGGCCAAACCTTGATAGATAGTGACGTTTTCTACACTGCTTACAGCAGCTTGTGCACTAGACATACTAAAAGTAGCACCACTCAGAAATACAATCGGCATAAAGGTAGATGTAGCCATTTTTTTGGCCAGTCGTAATGAAATAGTACTATCTGTCGAGATAGTTGGTTCTACTAAACGTGGTTGCATGGATAATTCCTCAAAGATAAAAATGACCACGCCATTCGACTAAGGCCAGGAAAGAGTCAGAAGCAGTATAACTCAATACATTAAAAATAATACCGTAGCGTTTTTGCAACTTTTTAGCAACAAATGTCTTTATAAATAGAAACGCTCTGTTTCTATCGTTTGTATTATTTCGCTATTTATTCCCCTTTATGGTGCAACTTGCCAAAATCCATGCACTATATTAAAGATAAATCTTCATAAATTTCAATTATTAAGCCGTTATTTGCCAAATAGCTGGACTTTTTGATTGGCACGAAACTTGAACTATTAATCACTGTTAAGTAACAGCAATTTTATCTTTTGTGTTTATTTAGGAGATGTCCATGTTTTCGTTACCGACTCTAACTAGCCCTCAATTTAGTGAATCAAACCCTCACAACAAACTCAAATCACGCGTGTCATTATTGACCATTGCCGTGGCGGGTAGCCTGAGTTTAATTGGCTGTCAAAAGCCTGCAGAGACTACACCCTCAACCGAGACAACAGCCGAAACCACTACAGAAACAACGACTACCCCTGCTGCTGATGGTGACACGATCAAAGTGGGTATATTGCATTCGCTATCTGGCACCATGGCCATCTCTGAAACGTCTCTTAAAGACACTGCATTAATGACCATTGACGAAATCAACGCCAATGGTGGTGTGCTCGGTAAGCAACTAGAGCCAGTCGTCGTTGATCCCGCTTCTGATTGGCCATTGTTTGCTGAAAAAGCACGCCAACTACTTACTCAAGACCAAGTAGATGTTATTTTTGGTGGTTGGACGTCTGTATCACGCAAGTCCGTGTTACCAGTGGTTGAAGAGTTAAACGGCTTAATGTTCTATCCAGTACAGTACGAAGGTCAAGAACAATCAGAAAATATCTTTTATACAGGCGCGGCACCCAACCAACAAGCCATTCCAGCCGTCGAGTATTTGATGAGTGAAGAAGGTGGCGGTGCAGAGCGCTTTGTATTACTAGGTACCGATTACGTCTATCCACGCACCACCAACCAGATTTTAAAAGCATTTTTGAAATCAAAAGGTATCGCTGATGAAGACATCATGGAAGAGTACACGCCATTTGGTTTTAGTAACTATCAAACCATCGTCTCCAACGTCAAAAAGTTCTCAACGGGCAAAAAGACAGCGGTAATATCGACCATCAATGGCGACTCAAACGTTCCGTTCTATCGTGAGCTTGCCAACCAAGGTATTGACGCCGCAGATATTCCAGTCATGGCGTTCTCAGTTGGTGAAGAAGAACTGCGCGGTATCGATACCAGCTTATTGCAAGGACATTTAGCGGCATGGAATTACTTTATGTCGATTAAAAACCCAACCAACAGCGAATTCACCAAACGCTATAAGCAATACGCACTAGACCAAAACCTACCCAATGCTGAAAAAGTCGTGACCAATGACCCAATGGAAGCCACCTATGTGGGCATCAATATGTGGAAACAAGCCGTCGAACAAGCTGGCACCACCGATGTCGACAAAGTACGTATTAGCATGGCAGGACAGACGTTTGATGCGCCATCAGGCTACACACTAAAAATGGATGAAGAAAATCATCATCTATGGAAACCCGTTATGATTGGTCAAATTCGTGCTGATGGACAATTTGATACGATTTTCAAAACGCCAGAGGTGATCCAAGCACAGCCATGGAGTGAATACATTCCGAAATAAATCTCTTACCTCAAAATTGGTAGTGCTAGGCGCATGAAACAGTACAGCGCCTACGCTCTACCTTTATTTTCAACCTATTTAGATGACTGTCGAATAAATTGAAGACATACCCGAATACGCTAAGTAATAGAACCTAGAATTTGTTGACCGTGAAGAACAGGGAGCCGCACATGCAGCGTCACATCTTATGCCCCACTGCAGGACAAACAGCATCTACTAAGCATGGCAATCATCAACAAGCACCAATAAGTGGGCTAATAAAGCACGCTGCGATTTTTCCAATATCTATATCTCTGCGGCTACTTGCTTTGACTGCACTATTTATAACAATTTTTGCCACTTCTGCACATGCGCACCATGACGGTCCAGCACATGACCATGATACGAATGCTGCGCATAGCGAGCAATCACAGATCACGCCTGCAAGCGTATCTAGCTCTACTCAAGCCACCACCTCAGATACTTCAATAGCAAACCCTGAAAACTCAAACGACACCATTGAGCAATTTGTAGCAGGTGACTTTAGCCAGCGGCAAGCTATGTTGAGTGATTGGCCAGGAACCGTCGAAAGCTTAGACAATTTGGTTGAATACATTGCCAATGATGAGCTGTATCAGGGCAATGGCGGACAAACTTATCTACTCAATGCCGATGACCAGCTATTTACCTATCCTGATAAAACAGAAACGACCGACTGGCCCAGTGATTTATCCCAAATTACCTTAACCAATGCGTTACGCTCAGCACTTGTATTTGGTCAAGCAAAGGTCAAGCTCGAATCTGACAAGCCCGCACAGCGACTACAAGCAGTCGATATTCTAGCCAACAATATCAATCAAGTAGATCCAACCATTATTACGACAGCAGCAGCAAATGAGGACAATGCGAAAGTCCAAAAAGCGCTGACTGCCCTACAAGCTCGTATTGACTTTAAAAACGGTGATTTACCCACTCAAATAGCAGCCGTAAAGCTACTTGCGGATAGTGATAGCCCACAAGTATTAGTCGATATCGAGTCTGCCCTTGC
This sequence comes from Psychrobacter sp. AOP31-B2-9, assembly GCF_052378005.1. Classification (NCBI taxonomy): domain Bacteria; kingdom Pseudomonadati; phylum Pseudomonadota; class Gammaproteobacteria; order Moraxellales; family Moraxellaceae; genus Psychrobacter; species Psychrobacter sp. AOP31-B2-9. The sequence continues at coordinate 18,360 of NZ_JBQSXG010000025.1, read as the reverse complement.
CGCTGATAATTTGGACTCTGCACTTAAAGCGGCGCTTATCGATGCTGAATCCAGCGTGTCACGCCGTATTGAAATCAGTACATGGACAGGTCATATTTTCACAGGTATGAGTACGGCCAGTATTTTATTGCTAGCGGCGCTTGGCCTTGCGATTACCTTTGGACTTCTCGGTGTGATTAATATGGCGCATGGCGAGCTGATTATGATTGGTGCTTATACCACCTATATGGTTCAAAACGCATTTCAAGCTTATCTGCCAGATATGGCAGGCTGGTATTTGCTTGCTGCTATTCCAGCGGCATTTTTAGTCAGCGCTATTATCGGTATGATTATTGAGCGCATTGTGATTCGCCCATTGTACGGTCGTCAGCTAGAAACCCTATTGGCGACCTTTGGGGTGAGTCTGATTTTAATGCAGTTAGTACGGATGATTTTTGGTGCGCAAAACGTCGAAGTCAGTAACGTGGCTTGGTTAAGCGGTGCATATCAAGTGTCATCGAGCCTTGTACTGCCTTACAACCGTATTGCCATCATTGTGTTCACTGTCATCGTCGTGGCACTGTTGGTGTACTTGCTCAACAAAACTCGCTTTGGATTATTTATACGAGCAGTGACACAAAACCGCCAAATGGCGAAAGCAGTTGGTATTCCTTCTGCGCGTATCGACATGATGGCCTTTGGCTTAGGCTCTGGACTTGCCGGCATGGCAGGCTGTGCGCTTGCTCAAGTGGGCAATGTGGGTCCTGACTTGGGTCAAACCTATATCATCGATACTTTCTTAGTCGTCGTGGTAGGCGGTGTCGGTCAAGTATGGGGCGCAGTATTAGCAGCCTTAGGACTCGGTGTCAGCGGCACGGTGCTTGAGATTGGTATCGGTGCAGTCTTGGCCAAAATCGTATTGTTGGTTCTTGTGATTCTGTTTATTCAGAAACGGCCACAAGGTTTGTTTGCACTCAAAGGCCGCTTTGTCGAATAAGGAGACTCCTATGATATTGACTAAACTGCTGTCTGATACACCGCGTGGTGCCGTGTTAATTGGTTTATGTTTTGCCGTACTATTAATACTACCTTGGCTACATCTCATACCAGAAACCTCAACATTTCATCTTTCAGCTTACTGGATTACGCTCATTGGTAAAATAATGGCACTGGCTATGGTCGCTTTGGCATTAGATCTCGTATGGGGTTATGCCGGTATCTTGAGCTTGGGACATGGTCTCTACTTCGCCTTGGGCGGTTATGCATTTGGTATGTATTTAACGCGCGAAACAGCAGGCGATGCGCTTCCAGACTTTATGCGATTTTTGAGTTGGACGGAAATACCATGGTATTGGGCTGGCACCCAAAATTTTTGGTGGGCAACAGCATTAGTAGTCTTAGTGCCAGGCCTCATTGCCTTTATATTTGGCTTCTTTGCTTTTCGCTCCAAAATCAAAGGCGTTTACTTTTCGATCATCACTCAGGCGATGGTCTATGCAGCCGCATTATTGTTTTTCCGTAACGAAACTGGCTTCGGCGGCAACAATGGATTTACTGGTTTTACCACCCTGCTAGGCTACGACATCACCGCTGCCTCTACCCGTTCAATGCTATGTTTCGTCACAGCCTTGGCGTTATTAGTATCTTATATGGGTTTGCGTCATTTGATGAATCAACCATACGGACGAGTACTTGGTGCTATTCGCGATGGCGAAAATCGCTTGCAATATTTAGGCTACCGAACATTATGGTACAAGCTATCTGCTTGGGTACTATCAGCCGTCATTGCAGGCATCGCAGGCGCACTCTATGTACCACAAGTAGGCATTATCAATCCGAGTGAAATGAATCCAGTTAATTCTATCGAGATGGCAGTTTGGGTAGCGACAGGTGGTAGAGGCAAATTAATTGGAGCAATCTTAGGAACCGGTGTGGTCAATTCGGTCAAAACTTACTTCACTGTCGCCTACCCTGAGTTTTGGCTATTGATTCTAGGTGGACTGTTTGTCGTCGTCACGCTGTTTTTACCCAATGGCATTATGGGTCTGTTTGACCGCTTCAAAAAGGAGAAGTATTGATGTTAAAGGACAAACTGTTATCGGTTGAACAACCTACCAAAGAACCGTCTGAATTTGACCACACTGATGGTCGTGATGGTCTCACTCATCCCAAAAAATCAGGTGCTGACTTTAGTCATGGTATTGCTCTATATCTAGAAGAATTGAGCGTTTGGTTTGATTCATTTCGCGCACTCAACGACTTATCGTTATACATTGAAGAAGGTGAGCTACGCTGCATCATTGGTCCAAATGGTGCGGGCAAAACCACCCTGATGGACGTTATCACTGGTAAAACTCGCCCTACAGAAGGTAGCGTGTTTTTTGGGCAAACCCATAACCTTGCCAATATGTCGACCGAAGAAATCGCTGAAGCGGGCATCGGTCGTAAGTTTCAAAAACCGACTGTCTTTGAAAACTTTACAGTAATGGATAATTTGTTATTGGCTGCCCCCAAAGACAAGCGTGTCATGCAAAGCTTATTTAACAAACTCAGTGCTGATACTCGCGATACGCTTGACGCTACCCTACAACAAATCCGCCTGACCGACAAAATCAACAAGCCAGCCGGATTGCTTTCACATGGTCAAAAACAATGGTTAGAAATTGGCATGCTGTTAATGCAAGGCCCCAAGCTAATTTTGCTTGATGAGCCTGTGGCAGGTATGACTGATGCAGAAACTGAGCATACTGCCGAGCTGTGCTTACGCCTGAAAAAAAACCATACCTTAGTCGTCGTCGAGCACGACATGACTTTTATTGATGCTATTAGCGAAAAAGTTACTGTATTGGCACAAGGTGCAATTTTGGCCGAAGGTACTTTAGCCGAAGTGCAAGCCAATGAAGCGGTGATTGAATCCTACTTAGGTCGATAGAAAGTGATTTAGATAAATCAGATAATATTAGAGAGTTGCATCTTAGGAGAAGATTTAAATGTTAGGAGACAGCCATGCTAGAAGTTAACGCTATCAACCAATACTATGGTGGCAGTCATATTTTACGGGACGTCTCGCTGACAGCACCCGTTGGCGAGTGCAGCGTGGTACTTGGTCGTAATGGTGTGGGCAAAACTACCCTACTCAAATGTTTGATGGGAATACTGCCTATCAAATCAGGAGAAATTCTACTCAATGGCAAAGACATCAGCAAACTGTCTCCTGAGCAACGAGTAAGGGCAGGTCTCGCTTATGTGCCCCAAGGCCGCGATATCTTTTCGACACTGACCGTAGAAGAAAACATCTTAATCGGCATGGCCAAATTTTCACGCAGTAAGGCCAAGCATGTACCCAAACATTTATATGATATTTTTCCGGTACTTGATGAAATGAAGCATCGCCGCGGTGGTGATTTATCTGGCGGTCAGCAGCAGCAACTGGCCATCGCTCGCGCTTTAGCCTCCGAGCCAACGGTGCTAATTTTGGATGAACCCACCGAAGGTATTCAGCCATCTATCATTAAAGATATTGGCCGCGTGCTACGAGACTTAGCGGACAAAGGCGACATGGCGGTTGTATTGGTCGAGCAGTTTTACGAGTTTGCTGAGGAGCTGGCAGATAACTACACTGTCTTGTCACGTGGCAAAGTAGTATCTCAGGGCGCAGGCGATACGATGGTCGAAAACGAAGTACAGGATTTGGTCGCCATTTAGTGATATTCACTCATAACAACCTTATAGTGATTAGAGCGTGTCTTTATTTTAAATAATGATAATTGACATAAGACAACGCTCTATATCTCGTTATAAAACCTTTTTGCAATCACAACGGTTTGTCCTATTTCATTTATTACCTTACTGGCTTCCTACCCTATACATTCTCCCCTGTATCAACCGTTCAACTTCTCGATGTTAACTGCTTGGCATCATAGCAATTGTGTATGCTGGGCGCATGAAATTTGCTATGATAGTCAGCACTTTATTACCAATATTATGATGCCATTATGATGATTCACCCTCAGTATGATCCTGTAGCATTAGCCATTGGGCCTGTTGAAGTCCATTGGTATGGGCTAATGTATTTGCTAGCATTTGCTGCCGCTTACGGACTAGCGTGGTATCGCAGCACCAAACGCGATAACTGGACTAGCGACATGGTATCCGACCTAGTGTTCTTTGGTGCACTTGGTGTGATTTTGGGCGGCCGTATCGGCTACGTCTTGTTTTATCAATTCGGTGAATTACTACAAAACCCTGCGTATCTATTTAAAGTCTGGGAAGGCGGTATGTCATTCCATGGCGGCTTGATCGGCGTCATGCTTGCGATGTTTTATTTCGCTCGTAAGTATAAGAAGACCCCATTCCAAGTATTGGATTTTATCGTGCCATGTGTACCAACTGGCCTATTATTCGGACGTATCGGCAACTACATAAATGCCGAGCTGTGGGGCCGTGTCTCTGACGGTGGCTATAACTGGCTCACTTACTTCCCACAGGCGGCTAGCGTTGACATGCAGCAGCTACAGGCTAACCCTGCGCTACAAGACATTATGACTGAAGTCAATGGTCAGTACCTATTGCCTCGTCATCCTTCACAACTATATGAAGCACTTGCTGAAGGGCTGCTGTTATTCTTATTATTATGGTGGTATTCCTCAAAACCACGTCCTCGCATGGCAGCAACAGGCGTGTTTATGTTGGGTTATGGCGTGAGTCGTTTTATCATCGAGTTCTTCCGTCAACCGGATATTGACCAAGGATTCATCTTTTTAGGCTGGATAACCAAGGGGCAAATGCTCAGCGCTCCGATGATTGTTATCGGCTTTATCCTACTCATCTATGCCTACAAACGCGGCATCTATGACTGGGGTAAGCAAGCGGCTTATTAAGCTACATATCTAACAGCATATTAAACCATACCGACGAGCATTTTTATGATTAACAGCAATAACGAGCAGGGCTATTTAGATTTGCTCCAACACGTTTTGACCACAGGCACCGAAAAAGGCGATCGTACTGGCACTGGTACGCTAAGCCACTTTGGCGCACAGCTACGCTTTGATTTGGCGTCAGGGTTTCCGCTATTGACCACCAAAAAAGTTCATTTCAAATCCATCGCTTATGAGCTATTTTGGTTTTTGAGTGGTAGTACTCACGTCGATTATCTGCAAGCCAACGGCGTGCGCATTTGGAATGAGTGGGCTACTGCCGAGCAGACGGCACGCTTTGACCGTCCTGCTGGTGACTTGGGGCCTGTCTATGGTCATCAGTGGCGCAACTATGGCGCAACGAAAGACGATGCTGGTAATTATAATGCGGATGGTGTCGATCAAATCACTCAGGTCATTGAGCAAATAAAGACCAACCCCAATTCACGACGCTTGATTGTATCTGGCTGGAATCCAGGCGAGGCCGATCAAGTTGCCCTACCGCCTTGTCATACCATGTTTCAGTTCTTTGTCGCGGACAATAAACTGTCATGTCAGCTCTATCAGCGCTCAGCAGATTTATTTTTGGGTGTACCATTTAATATTGCTAGCTATGCGCTACTTACCCATATGGTCGCGCAAATCTGTGGTTTAGAAGTCGGCGAATTCATCTGGACAGGTGGCGATTGCCACATTTATCAAAACCACCGTGAGCAAGTTGAGCTACAGTTGACACGTTCGCTATATACACTGCCTACATTGGTACTCAACCCTGATATTGATGATATTTTTGCCTTTACCTACGAAGATATTAGTGTTGAAGGTTACGAGTCACATCCTGCTATCAAAGCCAAAGTGGCTGTATAGCAGCACTTGTTTGATTGACTGCTGTAAATCAGCTTAGCATTATAAAAAATAATAAAAAGGATAGATTATGAGTTATGCCCACACCGAAGTTGCCCAAATCGCCGCGATTAGTAGTAACCGCTGTATCGGTAAGGATAATGAGCTGCCGTGGCATATCTCAGCAGACTTACAGCACTTTAAAAAAATGACGACCAAACAAAATGATGGCGGGATACAAGGTATCGTCATTATGGGTCGTAAAACCTTTGAGTCGATGGGCAGCAAACCTTTGCCAAAACGTGTGAGCTTTATCATCAGCAGCCAACTGGATTATGCGGAACAAAAAGACCTAGTTAGCAAGGACAATGCTCATGTGGTACATAATCTAGACGATGCGCTGACACAAGCAGCCAGTCTGGCACATGGCGCGCATCTTGACACCATTTGGGTCATTGGCGGCGAGCGTGTCTTTAGTGAAGCATTAATGTATACCGACCGCATCGAATTGACCCACGTCGATACCGAAATTACCGATGGTGATGCGTTCTATCCTGAGTTACCAAGTGAATTTGCAGTAGTAGAAGAGTCTAAGCAGATGCACGATGAGAAAAGCGCGTTGGATTTTAAATTTGTGACTTATAAAAATGCGGAGAAATAAGAAGTAATGAAAAAAACTTTACCATTTTTACTGCTCTTCGCATTTATGACAGGCTGCCAAAGTCTACCTCAACGAGAGCCTGTTATAGTTCCTCCTACAGTTATGCGCTCCGTAGATTTTACTCTCCCTTCTCAAGCATCGAGAAGGATGAACTTTGGAGAAAGTTTGGACCTTATACTTACATTAAATATAAATAAGAAAGGCACAGTTGACAGGGCTAGTATTCAGAAATCGTCAGGTAATCGACACCTAGATAGAAAAGCCACTATACAGGCCCGCAAAATGATATTCCATGCGGCCACTGAAGACGGTAAATTCATAGAATCAACTGTAAGCTTACCTATTGTTTACAAAATGGTTGAAGTTGATATGCACCACTGAGCTATATCTATTTACTCATGCAATACTTTATAAACCGTTTTTGCGAGCACAGGACCAATACCTTGCACGCCTGATAGCTCTTGTTGGGATGCGCCAAGTAGTTGCTGCATACCGCCAAAATGATTGAGTAAGTCACGGCGGCGCTTTTCACCCAGTCCGGGTATCACCTCTAGTACCGACGATGAACGACGCTTGTCGCGTTTCTTACGGTGCGCCGTAATCGCAAAACGATGCGCCTCATCACGAATATGCATCAGTAAGTGTAGCGCCTTACTATCCATCGGCAAATCTAAAGGTTCATGATCGATAAAGTGCAATACTTCAAGCCCAGCCTTGCGCCCTTCCCCTTTTGCCACACTAATGAGCAAGGTGTCACTCAGAATGTCCAACTCGGTCAGCACTTCTTTAGCAATACCTAGCTGACCTTTGCCGCCATCAATCAATAGTAAATCAGGCAATGGCTGTTTCTTATAACGTCGAGTCAGCACTTGTTTCATCGCTGCATAGTCATCACCGCCTTGGATGTCATGGATAGCGTATTGGCGATAATCCCGTCGGCGCGAGCCACCTTGATCGAACACCACACAGCTGCCAATGGTCGCCTCACCCATGGTATGAGAGATATCAAAACACTCAATCCGGTCAATGGTACGCTCGGTGACATCGGTCAATACATCTTTTAGTGCCCCGAAGCGCGCATGCAACTCTAAATAGTCGCCTAGCTTGGTTTTTAGCGCATTATTAGTGTTCAGTTTTGCCAAGTCTAGCCATTCGGCACGGTGCTCACGCACATTGGTTTTGATAACCACTTTACTACCGAAATGCGTCGCCAGTGCTTCACTGACCGCCACCTGATCGGGTAATTCGTGACTCAAAATAATCTCTGCAGGCAAATCATCCGTTACCTGAAAGTAGAATGAAGTAATAAAAGCAGAGAGATTGTCCGCAAGCGATTCGCTGCTGTCGACATCAGGGAAGTAATTCTTACCGCCTAGTACGCGACCGCCACGGACGGTCAGTACATTGACACAGGTCATACCTGCCTGACTGGCAATGGCTATCACGTCGGCCTCACCTTGTACGGTATAGACAGCCTGCTTGGCCTGCACCTCACGCAGCATAGACAGCTGATCGCGATAAAAGACCGCTTTTTCAAAATCCAACTCTTCGGCGGATGCTTCCATCTTTTCAATCAGTGCGCTATGAATGTCGCTAGAATCACCCTTTAAAAAGCGAATGGTGTTATTTACATCTTCTGCATACTCGTCAGGTGATACCAAACCCACACAAGGGGCACGGCAACGCTTAATCTGATATTCCAGACAAGGGCGCTTACGTTGTTTAAAAAAAGTATTGGTGCACTGGCGCATTTGAAACATTTTTTGCATCAGCACCAAGGTTTCTTTTGCCGCGTGAGCAGAGGGAAACGGCCCAAAGAATCGACCTTTTTGATGATTGCCTTTACCGCGCCCATAAGCCAACCTTGGATAAGGCTTGTCTGCTGAGATAAATACATACAAGTAAGACTTATCATCACGCAATAGCACATTGTATGGCGGGCGATACTCTTTAATCAGGTTTTGCTCAAGCAGCAATGCCTCGGTCTCACTACGGGTGATAATGGTTTCAATATCATGAATCCGTGCCACTAGTGCCCGAGTCTTTGGATGATCGATTGTCTTAGCGAAGTAGCTATTCACACGGCTCTTAAGCGATTTGGCTTTACCCACATACAGGATATCACCGTTTTTACCCAGCATCTTATAGACGCCTGGCAAATTTGGTAGACGTTGAATCAAATGTTTAAGACGGGCTTTTTTATCATCGACAGGACTAGATTCTGAGACATTGACCATAGAATTTATTGCTCTCAAGATACTGATATATAGCTAGTTATGGGGCGGTAGTAAGCGTTTTGCAAGCCAGTTATCATGACAGCGTTGCCCATAAAAAAGCCAGCACCAAGGCTGACTTTTATTGACTAACAAACTGCTGTTATTAATGCCAATTGATGAAAGTTAATGACGGAAGTTCTCCATCAATGCTGGGATGCCTGGTAGCATACCAACGATAGCCATGACACTGGTCAATACCACAAACATAATACCAGGTATGATCCAGCGGCTCATTTTCGTTAAATTAGAACTACGCTCTTTAGAGCCAATCAAACCTAAATTATCAAGCAATAAAGTAATTGACCAACCGAATGCTGGGTTAACTAGCGCAGATGCGAATACGACAATAGCGGCAGATTGCGTGGTTTTGCCTTCTCGAGTCATCTCCATGCCAGCTTCTAGCAATGGGATAAATACACCCACAATCAATGCAACACACATCACTGGCTGCCAGATAGCCAGATCCATTGGATAGCCCCACACCCCTGCGATAATACAGAATAAGGCCGTTAACAAAGCACCGGCAGGAATTGGACGCTTGGCAATTGCCGCTGGAACAATGTAAGTACCCCATGATGATGCAAAGTTAGCACCACCTAGTACAGAGCCTGCGACCTGACGAATTGAAGCACTGGTCATTGTATCATCGATATCCATTAGCACTTTTTCAGTACGTTTAGGATAGCTGATTTTTTGGAATACTTGATGACCTAAGAAATCTGGCGACCACATCGCAACGGCTAAAATAGCAAACGGCAATACCACAATAAAGCTTTCAACTGTTGGTAGTCCAAGCATCCAACCTGTGTTTTCACCCCACCAATACATAGGGTTCATATGTGGTAAACCTGGTGCTGTTTTAAACTCAAAAGGTGCACCCAGTGCAAAGGCAAGTCCACCACCTAACACACAGCTTAGTGGGACTGCTAGCCAGCGTTTTTGCCAATGTTCTAGTAATGCGTATAACAAAATCGTTGCTAGAATAATAAAAAAGGCAATATGCGACATGCCGATACTCTCTGACCAGGCAAACAAGTTTTTAACCTGTGAGGTGGTACCGATAAACCCTAAGTAAATCAAAAGGCCACCGCACACACCCTTACTGGTTAAGTTGGCCAGCAAGCTCCCTCCTTTACTGATAGCAAGCAGCAAACCAAAAGCACCAATCAATAGGCCAAAAGCCATTGGATGCCCGCCAGCGGCTACTACAATAGGGATAAGTGGGATGAGAGGACCGTGAGTACCAGCAAGGTTGGCCGTCGGTAGTAAAAATCCTGAAAACAAGATAATAAAGAATGAAACGATTAATAGCTCATAACGAACGTTCTCTAAAACAAACGCGTCGCCCAAACCAAGCGGACCTGCAAATGTTGCGGCAATCGCGCCTACCATAACGACTTTACCAATCGTCGCGGCCATGGCTGGAATGGTATCTTCAAATTCAAAACGGTAATCACGGAATGGTAAATTGGCGCGCCAGCGTTTTGGCTGCATGATTTGTAATTCATGGTTTAGATAATCATCACGACTTTCAAAACTCGAACTTGGTTTGTGCAAATCAAGATAGCTATCTGATAGCTCCGTGTCATAATTAGACGGCTGCTGATTAGACCCTGGAGAAGGGATCTGAGTGTTACTCATCACATTTCCTTGTGTCGACTGAGGCTTTTGTTTACTGATAATTTATTAATGTGACTCTATATAAAATAAAGTAACCATTAAAAATTGCAAGCCATTGTATGACATGGGAACTGGAAATGCGAGCATATAAGTATGTAAAGATGCTATATATATCACTATATTTCATAACTTAAAGTTTTTATTATAATTTTTTGGAAACTTAATCAACTATTAAATTGACAAAAAATATCAAATATTAGCTACTAATACTTAATATCAAAGCCTCTTGTTGACAGACATCTATATACGTTTGTTAACTTTTAACGGCATAATTTTTATACTATCTCGGCATTAGTTACGCTTTAAGTCTAGCAGTTTTGCTGTTTTTTACTTATGATAAATACCCTTTAATTATTAGAACGTATTGAATATTTACAAACAGCGCGTGTCCTCAATTCAATCGATAGTCTTCCATATGGGCTAAAATGGTGAATCCTTAACACGCCTTATTCTTTTACATAGTTTTCAAAAAATTGACGCCATCGGTATAACTAAAAAATCAAAAAAGTAATAGGATGAATTCATGAGTTTACTACCTACCAATTTTGAGACTTTAAAACGTCGAGCAAAACAAAGCATCCTACCCTTGCTAACCCCACACTTACTTAAGCTGCGTATCAACACTTATGCCCCTTATGTCGGTGCAGGTATCAAAATCGATCACATAAGTCTTGACCAAGGTCTATGTGTCGTCAGTATGGGACTAAACTCGTTAAACAAAAATATCGTCGGTACTCAGTTTGGTGGTAGTTTGTACTCGATGGTTGATCCCTTCTATATGATTATGCTGATGCATCAATTAGGTAGTAGCTATGTTGTCTGGGATAAAAGCTCACATATTGATTTTGTGGCACCGGGCCATACCAAAGTAACGGCACGAATGAAAGTTGCCAGCTCAGAAATCATTACCATTCAAGAATTAGCAAAAGATGGTGACGCTGTTTTTCGTGAATATAAAGTCGATATAGTCGATGAACAGCAAAAAGTTATTGCGACTGTCACAAAGACGATATATATCAGACTGCGTAAATACAGTAAATCCAAAAATCAAACCAGTCGTATAGACAATTTGGATAGTGACAGCTAAGACGCTGCTAAGCGTCTAACTCTTAAATTTTATTTAAAAGCCCACATACAAAAACCCCAACCTAGCTTGCGCATAGATTGGGGTTTCGTCTTTTTTGGTATGGCCCGCTTATTTATATGATAAACCTATTAATAAGGGCTTGTATCTACTTTTGCTTAGTTGCCTTGCCATTTAATAGAAGGCTTAGCAACTAAGCAAGTTTGAGCATCTGCTCAAACTTATGCTTTAGCGGCAGTTTTCTTTGGAGCAGCTACACGCGGAGCAAGTTTTTCGCGGATACGTGCTGATTTACCAGAACGCTCACGTAAGTAGTATAGTTTCGCACGGCGAACAGCACCACGGCGTTTCACTTCAATGCTGTCAATGATTGGTGAATGCAATTGGAATGCACGCTCAACACCAACACCGCTTGAGATTTTACGTACGGTAAACGCTGAGTTTAGACCGCGGTTACGCTTAGCAATTACAATACCTTCAAAAGCCTGTAAACGCTCACGATCGCCTTCACGTACTTTTACTTGAACCACAACGGTATCGCCGGGTGCAAAGCTTGGGCGCTCAATCAATTGAGCATTTTCGATGACCTGAACTAATGGATGCTTGTTGCTCATGAGAGTTATCTCCTCACATTAGATAATAGAGGCTTAACGCATATCACCTGTTTGTAATAATTAATCGCATCTCTTTATGGTGAGACGCAACGTAAATGGGTTATAACCAAAGGCCACTATGCGATGACCTGTTTATTGTTGCGCAAAATTTGTTTCTTAACCGTTTATCAAATCAATCATTTATAAGATGGCTTTTATCAACGCTACTCTTATGAATGCTGTTTTTTGTCTGCTTTTGCCAATGCTTTTAGCCACTTAGCTTGTTCTACCGTTGGTGTAAATGCCTGCCACAAGTCTGGACGACGCGCTTGCGTGCGACTGACTTGCTGACTAAAGCGCCACTTAGCGATATTGGCATGGTGTCCTGACAGTAAAACATCAGGTACTGCCATACCAGCGAACTCATGTGGTTTAGTATAGTGTGGGCAGTCAAGCAAGCCATCCACAAAGGAGTCTTGCTCAGCAGACCTATCATCACCCATAATGTCAGGCAGACGACGTATCACGCTATCCATAAGTACCATTGCTGGTAGCTCACCACCGGTCAGCACATAATCACCTAGTGATACCTCCATATCAACATATTGCGATAGCAGGCGCTCATCTATGCCTTCATATCGACCGCACAATAAAATCATGCCATCGTATTCCGTCATATCAACAACTCTACTCTCACTGAGCGTTTGCCCTTGTGGCGACATATAAATCACCGGACAGTGCTCACTGTCAACACGGCAGCCATATTGACTAGCCCGCAAGCGCGCATCCTCGATAGCTTTTGACAATGGCTCAGCCATCATCACCATCCCAGGACCGCCACCATAAGGGCGCTCATCAATACGGCGATAGTTATCAGTGGTATAATCACGTGGATTAATGCATTCAATCGCCACTTGATTCTGAGTGACTGCTCGACCTGTGATACCAAAATCACGAATCGTAGCAAACATCTCAGGAAAAATACTAATGACGGCAAAATACATCTAATATCTACTTGCACTGTGGCTATTAATGGTTAAATGAATCGGTATGATTATCGATGATAACTAACAAAAAAGCCGAAGCTTGTCTCGTTAAAGCTGGTATCAATAATCACTTGGCCATGCCACAAGCACTGTTTTTTCAGTCATATCGACCTGTATTACAGTTTGTTTGTGCCATGGAATCAGGCGCTCTTCACCATCTAAACTATCTGAATTTGCCGTTACACGCATGATGTCATGGGCACCGGTCTCAAACATCTCAGTGATATTGCCTAAATATTCATCTTGCTCGTTCATCACCCGCAAGCTGACCAAATCCGACCAATAATATTCGTCTTCAGCTGTCTCAGGCAAAACGTCTTGTTCGACCCAAACGGTAACACCGTTCATGGTCTCAGCAACATTGCGATCAGGAATCTGCTCAAATTGAGCCACAATTCCTGTGCCCTGCTTACGCCAAGCTTTAACAGTTAAAGGTTTCATGCCAGTGGCAGTTTTCATCCACCACGGCTGCATGTCAAATATTGCCGTACGATCTTCTGTATCACTAAACACCCAAAGCCAACCTTTAATACCGTAAGGCTTTTTAAGCTGGCCAATTTTCATAAGGGCACTAGCGTTTGGAGTGGATGACATAACGGCTAACCTAACATTGATTAAAACAGCAATTGTAAATACATTTCAATCAAAAGCGATAAACGCAATCAAAAGCGATAAACAGTTAATGGCGTACCCTGGCCAAGCCAGTTACGCTATGTTTTCTAAAGTCTATAACAACAAAAACTTAAGCAGTTGCTTCAGTTTGAGCGGCAGACTTGTTGTAAGCTTTTACTAATGAAGCAACGCGATCTGAAGGTTGTGCACCTTTTGCGATCCACGCATTGTACGCTTCCATATTTAGACGTACTGCTTCTTCAGACTCTTTAGCGAGTGGGTTAAAAAAGCCGATGTTTTCAATGTAGCGACCGTCACGCGCGCGGCGTTGATCAGCAACAACAACTTGATAAAATGGGCGTTTCTTGGCACCGCCCCGTGCTAAACGAATAACAACCATGTGAATTCTCTCTTTCGCAGGTATACCAAAAAGGGCATAATTATATCACAGTCTTTATTTATTGAAAACATAAACTATGCTTATTTAATTATTTATTAACAATAGCTTAAACGCTAGTGGATGTGAACATAATTGCGAATTGCCACCACTTTTCAAACTACCATATCGTACTATCCTTGATATCAGATTGTTAACATAATCATCCGTAGATATCGAAATGGTTTATAAATGACACACCACCCTAAAGCGCTCAGTATCCCTAGATGATTGTGTTAATCTATAGAGCATCGACTATGTGCTATTTACCCAATCACTTAATAACACTATATGTCGTCAGAATAAAAGCGATGATACTCGCAATGCTAATGCTTTGCTTTTCACAAAGCTAAAGTACGATAACGCTTAAACATACTCTAATAAAATCTTTTTCAATATGTTGGATTTATATGACTATCTCAAACCCAAAACCACGTCGTAAAGGTTGGCTAGCACGCTCCTACTCCAATACTTGGCTGACAACTTTGATGGTTTCCTTCATTGTCCTTATTAGTGTTGGCTTATCGATTTTATTCTTTTGGCGTAGCCTTTATTTACCGGAGCTAAAAAATCATGCTCGCTATTTAACAAGCGAGCTACAACTAATAAATAGTGTTAATAAAGATTGGCAAAATAACCCTAAGGTCCGCCAATGGATTTATCAGCACTCTCATGTCGTAGTGGTAAATAATCCTAACGACTTTCCAGAAGTGTCTGATAAGGCTTTTGTTGGAGTCTTTACCGATGTGTTGCAACGTGAAATTGGTGCGCAGTTAGGTCGTCCTGTTGAGGTGTACTTTAAATTCAAGCCAACACCGCAGCTTTGGATACAAGATAGTCGTGATGACAGTTTTTGGATTCGTGAACCAGTGGTTTATTATTCACAGTACAGTCCTGGGTTATTGGTGCTCTTCCTCATTGGGCTACCTATTTTATCGCTACTAACCATTATCCTACTAGCCAGGCAGCTAAACCGTCCATTACGCTATTTGCAACGTGCAGCAACCAACTATATTCGTCTTGGTCATGCAACCACTTTACCCACGCAAAAAGGTCCCACAGAGATACGTCAGGTCAATATGGCATTTAACCGCCTATTCACCACTTTAAACCAAGCGCAAAAAGAACGTACCATTATGCTTGCTGGTATCTCACATGACCTACGTACACCATTGACTCGCATGCGTTTGACGGCAGAAATGCTACCAGATGACTTTTTTCGGGAAGGATTAATTTACGATATTGAAGATATGGATGCGATTTTAGAGCAGTTCATCTCTTTTATGAAAGACGGCTCGGACGAACCAGTGAGTTTGACCAATTTAGATACCATATTTAATGAGATTATGGTGCAGTTTGCGCCAATAAAGTTTATTTATCAGTCAGAGTGTGACAAGGTTGTACCCGTACGACCGTTATCTATCAAACGCCTGATTATCAATTTGGTCAATAACGCAAATCGTTATGGCAAACCACCTATTTATCTCTCAGCCACTGTTGTACCAACTTTTACAGAAACAGTTGAAACTGAAGATAGTGAGGTAGTTACTGAAAGCGCGATTAATAAAGAAGCTCAAGAAGAGTTAATGATATGTGTACGTGATTGCGGTGATGGCGTTGCAGAAGACCAGTTAGAACGTATTATGCAACCATTTGAACGTGGAGAGACCGCACGTACCACACAAGGTAGTGGACTGGGACTGGCTATCGTTAGCCGAATTGCAGGATTACATCATGGTAAGGTCGAAGCAATCAACCACCCCGATGGTGGTCTACAAGTCTGTGTACATATTCCTTTACTGTCTAAAGTTGCTGGAGATCAGACCATCGCTTCTGATACAGAAGACACCCTTGTGTCCAATGATGATGTGCTAGATAAGAAATACTAAGTATTGATAATACATACTCAAAAACACCTGATGGTGGTTTTAAATACTTCTAAAAAAGCACCTTGATTACTAAAGACTAGCAATGCTCCGTATATCCTAGTCTCTAGTTCCAATAGTAGGAGGGATATAGTTGGCGCTATTAGTAAACTCTAACGGCTGGGTAATGCTTTCTTTTGCTGCTTTTAATGTTTGAGTTGTTGATGGTTGCTGCAAGAATAAATAATAACCCAATGTTATCGCATTTAACACGACCAAACCACCAAATAAATACGGCATTCTTTATCTTCCTTTGCTTCTAGGCTGTTTTCAAAAAACTATTTTTGAAACATTTATCGTTAATCAACTACTGATAATTATTTCATCTAAAGACATCAAACCAATCTATAGCTTATTGATTCATATATCCGCTATTCCTTATCCAAAACCCCGTTATTACTTATCATCAAAATCACGCTCACTCTTTTCTTGCGTCAACTCATCAGCAGCCAGGATTTGTGTCAGTGGCTTAATAGGCCATGTCATAATAAATCGGGCACCACCAAGCTCTTGGCTCTCATCAACTTTCATATTACCATTAAACCAAAAAGCAATGCGCGATACAATAGACAAACCTAGCCCATAGCCACCCGATGCTCGCGTACGACTGTCATCTAAACGCGAAAATGGAATAAATACTTTTTCACGATCTGACTCTGGAATCCCATGCCCATCATCTTCAACGCTCACAAAAGCATTGCCTTTTTTCACTCCAGCACTAATGACTATCGTCGTCTCTGCATAACGTAGTGCATTACCTGCAAGATTTTGGATCACACGATGTAAATATCGTTTATCTGCAACGGCCGTCACTTTAGCGCTTGGTAGCTTGGTTACAATTTTTATTGGCTTGCCCAAAGCATTAGTTTCTCGCTCTATCTGCTCAAGTAACTCTCTTAAATTGACGGGCTCTAAATCCAACTTGGGCGAACCTTCCTCTAGCTTTGCATAGGTCAAAATCTCATCAATCAAACCATTAAGCGACTCAATATCTTCATCGATATAATCACGTTGCATAAAACGTGAGTCCTCATCGTCAGTATCAGCAAGCATATCAACAGCAAAGCGAATACGAGCCACAGGGGTACGTAATTCGTGTGACACTGCTCTTGTCAACTCTCGCTGCGACTCAATCAATCGTTTGATATGTGAAGTCATCGCATTAAAAGTCGCAGATAAGCGCGCAATTTCATCTTGTCCTATTACTTGAACCTGAATGTCCAAATTGCCCTTACTGACTTCATTGACACCAACCTGAATCAACTGCAATTTACGCTCAAGCGGGAAAATCAATGCATAGACACCTAAACTAATCAAAAACATGCTGATAAGGATCATACTGATAATTAAATTGAGTGGGAACCAATTGAATAACGGTACTGGACCGATCAAAATCGCCATATCGTTGATTTCAGAGGGTACAACTATTTTGATAGCCGAACTTTTACTACTATTGGTATCTTGTAATGAGATAACCACCTCATCACGGCGCAAGCGCCCCATTTGATCTGTATCTAAATTAAGTGTGTTTACTGCTTTAAACTCTAACGGAAAAGAGAACTTTTCTTCTAACTGAGCCAAACGTGCACGTTTATCAGACAACGTCATATGGTAAGACAAATCATCCAAGAGAAACACCGCTATGGCTCTTACTTGCTGCTCGGTCACTTGCGTTACTCTTGCTGTTAAGACGCTTTGCTTATCAGGCAAACGATAATAAACATCAGCGTATACAGGCTGAGCAACATAGCGAACAACCGTATCTCCATTTTCAAAACGTCGCAATTCACTGGCATTAAAATCTACCTCGTCAATAGGTACAATACTAAACTCTGCACCAAATAAACTGCTAGCGTCAGACAACCAATATTCACGCTGCTCTTCATTTCTCTGATGCGCAATGCCTTCGCTCACCAAATGAAAGGCACCTGTTGCCATACTTTCACGATAAGACTGTACACGCTCTTTATTAATGGTATCCATCAATAACTGAGCAAACAATGCCACACATAGACAGACTATGAGTAGTCCTGCATAAATACGAACAAAGATACTGTGTTTTAAAGAAGAGACTAATGACATACGCGCCGTAACCAACTTAATAAATAAAAACTGCTGATATCATTCAACATATAAGCGCTGTATTATATGCTGAATAATTCTGAGAACGGTTGAATAAAGATAACTACGGACTACTGTATTTTGGTTAATACATAATATTCATCTAAAGCCATACCTATATAACCTTTACTTAATCAGCACCCACTCTAATTACCTAATTAAACCACATAACACTGCATTTAAGT
>NZ_JBQSXG010000024.1:0-32086 GCF_052378005.1 Psychrobacter sp. AOP31-B2-9 | reverse complement strand
CAAGCAAGCCAATGAGATTATACGTAAGGCTGCTGCTTTTTTCGCCCAGGCGGAGCTCGACCGCTGACTAAAATCATGATTCAATTCATCGACGATCATAAGAATAATTATGGGGTCGAGCTGATCTGTAGAGTATTACCGATTGCCCCGTCAACTTATTATCGTGCTCAAGACTTAAGCGACAACCCACACAAGCGTTCACTGCGCAGTCAGCATGACGACTATTATCTCAGCGAGATTAAACGTATTTGGCAGGACAGTAAATGCCGTTATGGTGTGCGTAAAGTCTGGCAGCAGATGAAAGCTGACGGGTTAAAGGTTGCTCGGTGTACCGTAGAGCGATTAATGAAGCAGTATGGCCTACAAGGCGTCTGGCGTGGCAAAGGCAAGATTACCACCAACAGCCGTGACGACCAAAAGCGCGCTGATGACTTAGTCAATCGTAACTTTAGCGCTTATCGTCCTAACCAGCTGTGGGTTGCAGATTTCACCTATATCAAGACGACAAGCGGCTGGGTCTATACCGCTTTTATTATTGATGTGTTTGCCCGTGCTATCGTTGGTTGGAAGGTATCTAATCGTATGAACACGAATATGGTGATGGCGGCTTTAAATCAAGCAATAGCAGATAGAAACCATCCCAAAGATGTGATTCATCACAGTGATCGAGGGGTTCAGTACTTATCCATTCGCTACACTGATAAGATGACGGACTCTGGCGTGATCGCCTCTGTTGGTACAACAGGCGACTCTTATGACAACGCATTGGCTGAGACGGTTAACGGGCTTTATAAGTCTGAGGTGATTGAGTATCTAAAAGAACAATGGCATGGCGTGAACGATGTTGAATTGGCAACCCTTGAATGGGTGGACTGGTTTAACAAAACCCGTTTGCATAGCACGATTGGATATGTGTCACCTTTTGAATTTGAAAAGCGGTATTATGATAATTTAACCCTGTCAGGCATTGCTGCCTGACTCAAGTAAAACACTCTCCGATAAAGTCGGGGCGGTTCAATCGTCCAGAATAAAACACTGATACCAAGTGCTTTGTGTAGGCTAATGTATAATGAGTTCTCATTATTTTGTAAAGCTGTAACTATAGAGTATCGGTATATAGAAACGATAATATAGTTGACACCATCAACTTTAATTTATATAGTTGCCTTAGTCAACTACATAAAGGTTTCTATATGACTAAAAATTTGATGAGTGAAACTCTACATCAATTGATGCACACCTATATCAATTTATTGCATCAAGGCATCAAACGACAAGAGCTTGAATTGACAGTAACGCAAATCAGAACCTTAAAAGTCGTATGTTATAACCCTCACAGCACTGCAAAATCAATTGCAGATTACATCGAGCGTGATAAAGCACAAATTACTCGGGCACTAAATGACCTTTTAGCGGCTGATTTAATTATTAAGACAGATAATCCGCAAGATGGTCGCAGTCAACTGCTCGAGCTAACGGCTAAAGGCAAGGAAGTTATGATAAAGCTCGACGCTGCAGAGGTGTGGACTAAAAACCAACTCACGCAGGATTTAACCACCGTTGAGCTTGCGCTATTCTTCCGAGTCAGTCGCGCCATGATAGATAATGTGAAGGATAGCCGTATCCTTGATAAGTAAAAGATACTGCTGATTTGCCGGACAGATTGCTTTACAGAATTAGAGCAATCGGCAGTAAATTCATAAAACCATAATAGTAAAAATCTTGTGACAACCTATAAAACATAAAAAATGGCAGAATTCTATGAATAATATAACCCGTCAAAAACCGGTGAAAGAAGTCATGACCGTCACCGCTAAACAACGATTGACCCCACACTATATTCGTATTCACCTTACAGGGCATCCTGACACCATTGCTAATATTGCGGCCATGACTATCGGGGTAAACAATAAAGTCGCCATACCAGTTGATAAAACCAAACCGCTCAATCTAGAAGATAAGTCTAGTTTTGTGATTCGCACCTACACCCACCGCGGCGTAGACGTTGAAAAACAACAAATCTGGATTGATTTTGTCGCTCATGGTGATGAAGCGCCCGCTTCGGGGTGGGCAACTCATGCCAAAGTTGGAGACGAGCTTGGGGTAATGATGAAGCCTAAGAACAAAGCGTTATTTCCAGTAGCAGATCACTTTTTATTGGTTGGTGATGCCACGGCTATCCCTGTGCTTGGGGCGATACTTGAAAGTCTGCCGAGTAGTGCGACTGGGCAATGTGTCATCGAAGTTCATGGTGAAGAGGACGAGCAAGACCTACCAACGTCAGCTAATATTGCAATGACGTGGTTACATAACCCGCATCCTATGCAAGGCAGTCAACTGGCCGCTGTGGTTAAGACGCTTACGCTACCAACTTCAGAAAACAGCCGTTTTGCTTACATTGCTAGTGAGTTTTCATCAGTTAAAGCCATTCGGCAATATTTAAAAGGTGAACTGGGATGGCGAAAAGACGAGCTATATGCCTTTTCATATTGGAAGTCGGGCGTTGCTGAAGACCAATCTGCGAGTGATCGACGGGCAGAAAAAGAGGCAGACTAAAAAATCATGACTAGAATAGAAGAAAGATAGTCAATAGACGATAAATATAGCCAGTTGCATTAGTGAGTAACATAGATATAGTCAACTCTAAATAAAATACAATTTATTTTATTCACTTTGTTCAAGATCTTTTAATATGGCGCACTCTGCGTTTTCATCACCTGAGCAATGATCAGCAGAAATCTGTAATAAGTTCACCATATCTTGCAACTGAGCTGTTTTTTGGTTTAAGGTTTCTATATGTTGCAGTGTCAACTGTTTAACATCCGCACTCTGCCGATCTGTATTTTTCCGCAAATCAAGCAACTCTTTCATCTGTTTGGAAGAAAAACCTAAATCACGAGCCTGTCTTAAAAAGCATAAGTCTTTTATATCTTGATTAGAGTAGATTCGATACCCTGAGTTTGAGCGTTTCGCGGTATCAAGCAAACCGATTTGTTCATAATAGCGAATCATTTTAGGAGAGATTCCTGATTGCTCTGACGCTTGACCGATATTCATGACTTTCCTCCTGATAGATAAAGGGGCAAAGCCAAACGACTACTTTGAATCGCGACTTTAACCCTATCTTAATATAATCTATGCTTTAATTGCTGGCACCTGAAAATACTTTAAGCGTAAGGCATTACCTAGTACAAAAACAGAGGATAGCGCCATTGCGCCTGCTGCAAAAATGGGTGACAACAAAATATCAAATGCTGGATACAAAACCCCTGCGGCAATTGGAATAAGAGCAACATTATAGAAAAATGCCCAAAATAGATTTTGTCGAATATTTTTGATGGTAGCCTGACTTAAAGCAATCGCATTAGGAACCCCTTGTAAACTACCTGACATTAACACTACATCTGCGGCTTCAATTGCCACATCTGTCCCTGTGCCAATTGCCAGTCCGACATCAGCTTGAGCAAGAGCGGGTGCATCATTAATACCATCACCAACAAAAGCCACTCGTCCATATTGTTGTTGCAGTTGACGTATTGCATCTACTTTTCCATCAGGCAACACTTCTGCGATCACTTGATCAATATGTAATTTTGCTGCAATAGCTTGCGCAGTATGCCGATTGTCCCCTGTAATCATTGCTACTTTTAAGCCCAGTTGATGTAAACCTGCAATCGCGGCATAAGTGGTGTCTTTAATGGGATCTGCAACGGCAATAATGGCTGCTAGCTTTTGGTCAATCGCGACATAAAGTGGGGTTTTACCTTCTTGTCCTAAGCGTGCAGCCTCATTTTCAAAAGGTGTAACATCAAGCTCTAATTGCTGCATATAACGATCAGCACCAATATGAATGGTTTGACCTGTCACTTCCGCTTTAATCCCTAGTCCGGTCACAGAGTCAAAGGCGGTAATCGGTAATAAGCTGATATTTTGTTGTTCTGCGGCTTGAACAATGGCTACGGCAATGGGATGTTCAGATTTTGCCTCAACCGATGCCACAATACGCAAGACTTGTTTATGTTGAAACCCTTGTTGGACATGAAAATCTGTTAAGGTTGGTTTACCTTCAGTTAATGTGCCTGTTTTATCGACAGCAATAACTTTAACTTCCTGTAAAGCTTGTAATGCCTCACCTTTACGGAATAACACGCCCATTTCCGCCCCACGACCTGTACCAACCATAATTGAGGTAGGGGTTGCCAATCCCATTGCACAGGGACAAGCAATGATTAAGACAGCAACGGCATTAACGAGACTAAACGTCAAAGCAGGCTCAGGACCAAGAACAAACCACACAGCAAAAGTCAGAGCTGCTAAGAACATGACCATGGGAACAAACCACATCGTGACTTTATCAACCAATGCCTGAATCGGTAATTTAGATCCTTGAGCCTGTTCAACCATGCGAATGATTTGCGCCAATACCGAAGAGTCGCCAATGGCCGTTGCCCGAAAATTCAAAGTTCCATTCTGATTGATCGTCCCTCCTACCACTTGATCACCCACTTGTTTTTTAACAGGAACGGGTTCACCTGTAATCATGGATTCATCAATATAGCTTTGGCCTTCAATAACTTCACCATCGACTGGCACACGCTCGCCGGGACGAATCTCAACGATCGTTTCTGTGGTCACTTCTGCAATTGGTATTTCAGTCACTTGCCCATTGTGGTGAACACGCGCTGTTTTTGCTTGCATACCCACTAGATGTTGAATGGCTTGAGAGGTACGTCCTTTGGCTTTTGCCTCAAAATAACGCCCTAATAAAATTAAGCTTACAATCACAGCGGCCGCTTCGTAATAAACATTCACAGTGCCCTCGGGTAGAACTTGTGGAATAAATGTTGCGACTAGCGAAAAACTATAAGCCGCCAGTGTTCCAACCGCGACCAATGAATTCATATCCGGTGCAAAACGCCATAATGCCGGAATACCTTTTTGATAAAAACGTCGCCCTGGAAAGATAAGAACCAGCGTCGTCAAAACAAATTGAATCAACCAGCTTTGTTGCGTGCCGATATTGTCCACGACCCACATATGAAAAGCTGGAATCATATGTGACCCCATTTCTAGAATAAAAACCGGAACGGCCAAAATCAAAGAGATGATTAAATCTCGTTTCAGCTGCTGCTGTTCCGTGGCTTTCTTGTCCTGTTGGTCACTTTGATCCTGCTCAACCAGCTTCGCATGGTATCCCGCTTTTTTAACGGCTTGAATCAAATCGCTGCTCTGTACTTGAGCGTTGCCTTGTACCCATGCGCGTTCAGTAGCAAGGTTGACGTTTGCTTGTTGTACGCCCTCAACTTTTTTTAAGGCTTTTTCTACCCGTCCAACACAGGAAGCACAAGTCATACCCTCAATGGGCAATGTTTCATTGTAAAGATAAGACTTAGTATTTTTTGAGTTCATAACACCCTCTATCATTTTCAATCTATTATCAATAGCATATAGGTTGACACGATGGTAAGGTCAAGCGTGTTTTTTTAAAATGTGTTTGACCTTACCATGGTGAGAAGGATTAAGCTTGGTAATGAAATGAAAATTATTTGGAGACAGGTTATGAACCTATTGATTGAAAATATGAATTGTGGCGGCTGTGCCCGTGGTGTGACAGCAACTATTCACGATATCGACCCAAACGCTAAAGTTGATATTGATTTAGCCACCAAAGTGGTCAATATCAAAACCATCGCCAGTATTGATCCGATGACGGCTGCTTTAGCAAAAGATGGTTTCCCAGCAAAGGTGCAATGAATGGGATTAATAAATAAAAAAGCAAAATAAAACTAAAGATACGCTAAAAAATTAATAAGGCATTATATGAATAATAACTCATCCATACCAAGTAATAACATGCTTGACGTGATAGGCAATACTCCTGTCGTTAAGCTTAATAAGATTCTGTCTCCTGAACATGCTGATGTATATGTAAAATTGGAATACTATAATCCAACTGGATCTTATAAAGATCGAATGGCTAAAACAATGATCGAAGAAGCTGAAAAGCGAGGTGCATTATCAGCGGATATGACGGTTGTAGAAGCAAGTGGTGGTATAGTCAAATGACTTCAAAAATGTTATAAAACAAATCAACTAAACGATTACCACTATAAATGACCATGACTTACTCCCTAGATTATCGCAAACAAGTCCTCAAAAGCTTAGATGAGGGCATGACTTTTGCCGAAGCTGCCGTTTTCTATGATATCAGTCCAACGACTATCCAGAAGTGGAAAAAACGTCTTCACAGCAAAACTACTCGAGATATCAAGCCCTACAAAATAGAAGATGAAGCCTTAGCTCAAGATGTCAAAGACCACCCTGACGATTATCACTATGAGCGGGCACAGCGTTTTAATTGTAGCCCAACAGGCATCAGTAAAGCCTTAAAGCGTATTGGTATTAGCAAAAAAAAAGACACTTGAGCATCCCAAAGCTTGCCCCCTAAAGAGAGCTAAGTATCTAAGAAAACTTAACGACTTCATCGCTCAAGGCTATCCCATTGTTTATATGGATGAGAGTGGCTTTGAGGCCGAGACTATTAGACTCTACGGCTATGCTGCCATCGGAACCCCTTGCATCGACCGCTATAACTGGCAAGGTAAAAAACGAACCAACGTCATTGGTGCTCTCTATGGCAAGATGCTGTTTGCGCTAGATTACTTCGAGAAGAACATCAATGGGGATATATTTTATGATTGGTGCAAGTACACGCTAATCCCAAACCTTAAGAGAAAATGTGTGATTGTCATGGATAATGCTAGCTTTCATAAGCGAGTCCAAAGACTACTCAACAGGCACGGTCACAGGCTTCTATTCTTACCGCCTTACAGTCCTGATCTAAATCCCATTGAAAAGAAATGGGCTCAAGTGAAGTTTCTACGTCAAGGTTGGATGGAAAACGACTTATCTAAATTATTTTATGATATTTGTCCAAGGCATAACTCTTTTATGATGCAGTGACTATAGTACTGGCTCATCACTTGCCTTTGTTTGTGCCGTCAAAGGCTACAAATTTAAGATTGTGTCATCAAATGCTTTTGCTTCAGAGAAATTAAAAACCATGGCAGCTTTTGGGGCTGACTTAGATCTCATATACAGTAAGTCAGGAAAAATTAGCGCAGATCTTATTCCTGATATGATTAGTAGGTCAATTGAATACGGAAAGAAAGAGAATTACTTTCTTACTGATCAATTTTCAAATTTAGATGCGCTACTAGGCTACGAGACGATTGGCCAAGAGATTGTTGAACAATTTCCTAAAGGCGTAGATGGATTTTGTGGTGCGGTAGGCGTTGCTGGTATGGTAATGAGTGTTGCCAAAATACTAAAAAAGATCAATCCTAATACTAAAATATGTGTACTTGAACCTGCAACCTCTCCGTTTATATCGAAAGGATATGCTGGTGAGCATCATGTAGAGGGAATTGGTATTGGCTTTAGGCCTCCTTTTTTGGATGATCATCTTTACGACGAAGCTTGGGGTATCTCTGAATCTGAAGCGCGCAATATGTGCAAAGAGCTAGCTGAAAAAGAAGGTATTCTTGCTGGTACTTCTACAGGGATAAATGTGGTAGCCGCAATCAAATTGGCTAAAGAATTAGGACCTGGGAAAACTGTCGTGACTGTTGCATGTGATACAGGACTTAAATATATGGCTGGTGGTCTATTTGATACTCAAATAGAACAATAGAATCCATTGTACGAGTAAGAAAAGCTCAAGATTTTATATGAACCGTCCCGGTATTGTCATTGTCGGAGACCTAATATTCTAAGAGAATACGACAATGAAAACACGACACTATACTTAATTACAAAAATAGGCGGTATAACATTAATGCTCATTGCCGTTCTATTGTTTGTAAGTGTGGTGCTTACTGTCTAAAAGCATTCGCTCGTTAATAAAAAACTGTCATAAAATTTTTAAATATCAGGTT
This sequence comes from Psychrobacter sp. AOP31-B2-9, assembly GCF_052378005.1. Lineage (NCBI taxonomy): Bacteria > Pseudomonadati > Pseudomonadota > Gammaproteobacteria > Moraxellales > Moraxellaceae > Psychrobacter > Psychrobacter sp. AOP31-B2-9. The sequence continues at coordinate 24,149 of NZ_JBQSXG010000024.1, read as the reverse complement.
TTTAGCTAAGTAAATCTGATAACCTGCCATAATTTCCTAGGCCAACGATATGACTCCTATATACACCGCATTGGCTGTACTGGTTGCCTTTATTTGGGGTGTGAACTTTACCTTTATTGCATGGGGACTTGAAAGCTTTCCGCCGCTAATGCTCACCACCCTGCGTTTTTTCTTTACCGCTGTGCCACTGGTTTTTTTTCTGAAGCCGCCCAAATTTAACCGTACATTATTTATTTATGCTATCGGTACGTTTGTCATGCAGTATGCTTTTGTATTTACTGCCATGCATTTAGGGGCATCAGCAGGGTTGACGGCACTATTGCTACAAACTCAGATTTTTATCACTGTATTGCTGGCGTATTTTATATTGGGTGAGGCAGTGAATCGCATGCAAATCATCGGTATGCTGGTCAGTGTGCTAGGGCTTAGCGTCATCGCGTTAAACCTTGGTGGTGATATGCCTTTGGCTGGGTTTGTCTGTATCTTGGTTGCGGCCATAGGCTGGAGCTTTGGTAACATTGCCTCAAAGCAGGCGTCAACACAAGCGACGCAGCAAGGATCAGACGTGTCTATTATTTCGTCTAATACTGGTAAGAATAAGGCATCCGCGTTATCTGCTCTCGCTCTGGTGGTTTGGGGTGGTCTGGTCGCTTGCGTGATTTTAACTCTATCTTCTCTCATATTTGAGACCGAGGCATGGCAACTGGCGACGTTTACCGAAGCATCGCTCAAGTCTTGGCTATCACTTGGGTTTATCGTGTATATCTCAACTCTGATAGGCTTTGGATTGTGGGCGCATCTGCTCAGTCACAATACTGCCTCTAAGGTTATGCCATTCGCTCTATTGGTGCCAGTATTCGGTATGATAACCTCAGTGCTACTCACAGGAGAGATTGTGACATGGTGGAAGATGCTGGCAATGATATTGATATTGTCGGGGTTGGTGCTAGCAAATATGAAAATGAAATTAGGAAGAAAGCGCCAGCCAATATGACGTTAGCTGTTCTTATTTCTATAACAGCGCTTATGGTAAATAAAAATAACTTGATCTACTATTCAAAAATTCACTGCATGTATACAACGAAGTACACTGAGAATATTTTCGGGAGCAAAAACGTTGATTTCATTAGCCTACAACCGAAGATTCCAGTCCACGCTAGGGAACCGAATCAGTGAAAGCACCTGATTGGTTCACCATAGGTATACCTCAGAGGGAGCATTTAAAACCGCCTTATTCTATCCAGAGTCATTTGTCATAACAAATTATAAGATTCAATGAAGCGACTATTTTCATACTCTCTCAGAGTTTTGAGTCACCGACAATCCCAGTGCGGTTCAGATTTTTTAAAATCATCGTCAGCAAAAGCAACAAAAAGAATAGAGACTGTAGTAGATAAACATTATTCTAGACTACTTTTATTTATCAATAGCATAATGCGACAATGTCTTAAGTATCAAATCATTGTTAACTTCTGAATGGTATATTTTGCGAAGTATGTGTTTTTAAGATTATTTAGGTGTATCGCTTTATATCAAGGTTCGACGATTAGGGTGTAGTGACATTACAGTATATTCTAAACTGAAGCTTGATAATCATTTAAAATCACAACTTCCTATTTATAAATGCATTGACAGTTAGCCTTATTAACGTAATAATAATCTAGATGTTAATGGTTATCAATAACGCTTAGGTGTTTTTAATTCACATTATCGATTACTAATTCTATCACCTTGCTTGGCTCGCAATACGTATTGATTAAACTTCTACTATTTTTATCTCTATTCTCCGCTACCTTATATTTTCAGATGCCATTTACTTGACGATTATATGAACTAACCGTTATGTGATTTTTTGGCTTGGATGACCCTTTATGGCTGAAACGCTTACTCGTTATGATACCAATAAAACCCCATTAGCCATTGCTGATAAAGCCATGTTTATTCACCATCTTAATGAAGAGCATCAAGATGAACTTGCGATGTTTATCAATGCCTTTACCTCTGCCTCAGTCGGCGAGTATGATATAGTATCGATAAAAGAGCTGTATCCTGACGGCCTTTTGTTAGATGTTATAACGATGAATCGGTATCAAAATAACTCTAATGCGTTAAAAGATAGCAGTTCTACAGATAACAGCCTCGCTGAAAACCTTTCTAGTGTTAATCATCAATACTTTATCAACTTTTTTGTGCCTATTAGTAACGCTGAAACACTACATGAGCAATATATAGCGTTATTACAGGCATCCGCTACTAAGCTTGGTAAGCGTACGATCAAGCTTCAAGAACAGCACTTTCGCGTGACTGATGGTTATTATGTCAGTCCTAATATGTATCGACTGGTGGTCACAGCACCCGATAATATCCCACTCAATCATCCAGGCTACGCGTATTTATTTGAGTTAAATGCTGAAGTTTTATCTACCATAAATGGTGAGTCAGAAAATAACGATAAACCTTTACAACGCTACTACACCCTGCGAAAAGCATGGCGAGATCCAATCCGCTTGTCTGTTCAAGCTTGGATAGATGTTTATATCCATGGCAACACGCCAGGTGGCAATTGGGCACGCTCTCTCGTCTGCGGCATGCCAATAAAAACGGTGCGCGATTATCCAGAAAAAATAGAACACCTCAGTGAGGGACAATGCTTATTGATTTGCGATGAAACCTCTCTACCTACCGTCGCCAATCTATTAGAAAACTGGCAAAATCCGTTGCCGCCCCTTGTCATTGCTATCACCGAAGATCCAGAAGATATCAGTTATTTACACACTCTCAATCTCTGTCAGCACTTAGGTCATGATGAGCGTTTTCTACAAGACAATCTACTTCATATCATTAAAACGCCAACAACCGATCTTTCTGAACAAATCATAAGCTTATTACATGCAAGGTTAACAACACTACCTCTTAAGATTGGCAAGGTTTGGGGTGCGCTTGAAGCAGCGGACATCAAATCATTAAGACAACAATTAAAGGTAACTCTTGGTTTATCTCGTCAAGATATGGTCATAAAAGTCTATTGGCGCGCTCAATAACTGCTTCAATTCCATAAATAAAATGAAAATCATTTGCATTAACCAGCTACTTTTCTTTAAAATTCCTCATTTACTTTCGACTGCTCACTATGATGCACATCAATAATTTAAGCCTAATTCGTCAAAAAAAAGTTTTGCTTCACCCGACTTCTTTTATCATCGAACCAAATAAACTTTATGCCCTCATTGGACATAATGGTTCTGGTAAATCTAGCCTTATAAAAGCCATGGCAGGAGAGATGACACCCACGCAAGGTGGCATTGAAATAGAAAATACAGATTTGCGAAGTCTTTCTGCTAAAAGACTGGCGACGCATCTTGCCTATTTACCGCAAAATCTACCTGATGCAGGTGCTTTTACGGTCTATGAGCTTGTGATGTTGGGCAGATACCCTCATCAAAAATGGCTGCAAAAGCCGACTGCCAACGATCATCAACAAGTAGAAAAAGCTATCGCCCTCACTCAAGTTAACGCCTTTAGAGACCGCCAAGTATCGACGTTGTCAGGTGGTGAGCGTGCGCGCGTCTGGTTGGCGATGTGCCTTGCCCAGCAGACAAAGTATCTTCTATTGGATGAACCACTAGCGGCGCTGGATGTGGTCTATCAAATAGAAGTGTTAAAGCTGATTCGTCAATTGGTCGATGAGCAAGGCTTAGGTGTTGTGATTATCCTGCACGACCTAAATCTAGCAGCAAGGTTTTGTGATGAGTTTATCGCCCTAAAACAAGGCAAGCTGTGCCATATGAATGATGTCAAACACACCATGGAAAAGGATGTACTGCGCTCAATATTTGGTGTCGATTTTACCCTACTAACCCATCCTACCACTACTCATAAAGTCGCAGTTATATGAAAGCGCTCACCTTTTCGTTCGGGCTATGTGTGGCATTATGCTCAAGTTTATTGTTAAGCAGTTGCCAGTCGTCTGACGCCACCTCACAAGCACCACAAGCGCCACAAGCAATGTCACCTCAAGAAAGTCAAAAAGCGCCTAAAGTCATGACGCCCGATTGGGGTATTGCGGCGACGCTGACTGCCATGGGATACCCACCAGTTGCTATGGGCGACAAACCTTTCTATAGAGAATGGGTCGGTAAGCCTCTTATACCCGATACGACTCTCGACGTAGGAACACGCTATCAGCCCAATCCTGAAATGTTCTCTCAATTAGATTTAGATTTGGTCATAGACAACGCTTTTTATGCGCACCTGCGTCCTATGTACGGCGATTTGCCTATCCATTCTATTGAATTGACCAGCCCTAACAAAATTGCAAAGTGGGAGGACTTTATAGAACCCACGTTAGAATTGGGCCGATCTATCAATAAACCGCAAGCCGCGCAAGATTATTTAAACACTAGCAAGAAACAAATCTTACAAGCGGGACAGACTTTTCATGCGCGTTATCCTCATGTCAAAAAATTGGCTGTCGTGCAATTTGCCGATACTAATAATTTGCGTATGTTTTCGTATAATAGTTTGTTTCAACCTGCTTTAGAGACGATGGGACTACAGCTAGTAGCGTTGGCAGATGGCAATCAATGGGGGTTTACGCCCATTATGCTAGGAGACTTAGCGCAGCTTAATGACGATACTTGCCTTGTGGTCGTTGAACCTCTTAGTGACCTTCTCAAACTTGAATTAGAAGACAGTTTAGTGTGGCAGCGCTTGGGTTATTCCTTTGATCAAGCGCATGCATCTAGCAAAAAAGGCCGCTGTATCGCCTTACTGCCTGCGACATGGAACAACAGTGGCGTGGCTTCTATGAATGTCTTGGCCGAGCGCTTAACGAATGTCACTTTTGTAGGCCATACCGATTTATGATGAATAAAAATAATTTTTTGTCAGCTAACCGTATTTATATGATGGTCGTTTTCTTAATGCTGCTAGCAGTAGTCAGCAGTTATGCAGTCGTACATCAGCTATGGCCTCTCGCTTTTTTAGAATTGTTCACCCCCTCATTTGAGCTATCACTTTCGGATATGAGTACCCAGCTACAAATCCTACCGACCATGTTGGTAGCATTGACCGCTGGTGGCCTTTTAGGATTGGTCAGTGTTTTATTACAACAGCTGGTAAAAAACACATTGGCCTCAGACACGACACTAGCAGTCGGTAGCGGTGCAAATATGGCGCTGCTCATTGTCACGTTATTCCTGCCTACTTTAGCGTTGGGGGGAAGTTTTTGGGTCGCTTTTATGGGCGCGCTTGGCAGTATGGCGATTGTTTTTCTTCTAGCTGCGCCTAGCCGCATGAATCCTTTGGTATTGGTGCTTGGCGGACTGGTAACCAATATTTTATTGGGCGCTATTACTGCTTTATTATTGATTTATTATGCTGAAGAAACCTTAAACGTCATGGTGTGGGCGGCGGGCAGTCTCACTCAGAATAACTGGCAAGTATCTGCCGTATTAAGCATCGCTAGTGTGATCGCCTTTATTAGCTTAATACCTTTATTAAAACCATTAGAAATAATGAGCTTAGATGATAGGCAAGCCAAAAGTTTGGGCGTTCCTATCAACCTCATTCGTGGATTGGTAGTGGGATTGGTGGCACTACTGACCGCCCTTGTCGTCAGTCGCGTGGGGCCTATTGGCTTTATTGGTTTAGGGGCTGCCACACTGGTGAATGTGTTTTCGGTACGGCGTATTGGTTACCGTTTGCTATTAGGTTATGTGTTTGGAGCGCTGTTGTTATGGATCACCAGTAATGCCACGACGCTGTTACAACATTATTTAAGCCTAAATATTCCTGCTGATGCAATGACGGCCATACTTGGTGCCCCATTGGTGATATGGTTAATCGTGAGCCAAAGTCGTCAACATACCGATGAGGTTATTCCGACTTTAGTTTCAGAACGCCGTGACACTCATTTAATGGGTTGGAGTATCGCCTTAATACTGTTGCTCATAGGCGTACTTATCTTTACGGCTACTTCAAATGGCTGGCAGCTTAGTACGCTAGGACATTTAATTGTTAATTTTAGATTGCCTCGTACGTTAAGCGCAGCCGCCACTGGCATAATGCTAGCCACTGCTGGCGTGCTGCTACAAACCTTAACACGTAACCCGATGGCTAGCCCTGAAGTACTCGGTATCAGCTCAGGCTCAGCGATAGGCGTGGTATTGGCCTTTGTTTTCCTACCCAGTTTTGGCTATACAGGTATTATATTATCAGGATTATTGGGCGCTTTTATTGTCCTTAGCTTGATCTTATGGCTTGCCCGTCGTATCAATCCAGCTTATTTATTATTAGTTGGTGTGGCCATTGCCGCATTGATGGGCGGTTTATTAAGTCTGGTAAAAATATCTGGCGATCAACGGTTACAAGCGGTGTTAAGTTGGCTATCAGGTTCTACGTACCTTGCCAGTCCAGAAACGGCATGGATTTTAGTAGGATTGGCTTTTATACTTTTTTTATTAAGCTTTATGGTGATCAAACCATTAGAAATATTGAGCCTAGGTAGCGGGATTGCCCGTGAGCTTGGGGTATCTTTGAGATTGTATCAAACCTTGATACTCATTCTTGTAGCTTTACTGAGTACGATATCAACGTTAGCAGTGGGACCACTCAGTTTTGTGGGTCTGATGATACCTCACCTCGCCAGCACATTAGGCGCGGTAAAGCTCAAACGTCAAATTCAACTGTCCGCTATCTTAGGCGCGGGCTTAATGGTCATAGCAGACTGGGTTGGACGCTATCTCATATTTCCCTATGAGATACCTGCTGGCACCATTGCTGCTATCATTGGCGGCGCTTATTTTCTATATTTGATGCGGCGTATTAGAGCGTAACCATATGGTTAATACTTCAATAACGACATGACAACATTATCGCTATTTAGGGCTTTAAAAATTTTGGTGTAATGGACAAAATTCATGCTAAAAAGTAGAAGGTAGTCGCTAATGGACATAATTCATGCTATTTGAGTGACTTTGATAGTAGAAAGTCTTTAATAAACCGTAACTTACGGTACTCATTTAACCCATGATGACTGTGCAATTGTCGCTTTAGCTCACTGAATAACCCTTCAAGAGAATTGGTCGTATTTGGTATATCTAAGTGCTCATATTCTCGATAAGTAAACAGCCAGTTACTATTGGTTCGTAGACTACGATAAGCACTTCTAAGACGCTTGTGCGTGTACCACGTTCTACCAGTATCCTCATTGGTACTACGTTCACTAAGATAGGCTTCATGAGTCAAATACCAGTGATCTAAGCGCTTTATGAACGCTGTCTTATCAAGCTGTATTATGTTTAAAGCGAGCTGTCTAAGCTCAATACTGGCGATGTTCTTAGGGCGACGAGTGAGGTAGCGGGTCACTATTTGTATTTGATGAAACTGGCACATCTGGCATGGGGTACAGGTAAATAACGTACGCAGTCCTCGTCTACCATCGCAGGTAATACTTTGTATATCAACGCCTAACGATGCTAGGTGATCAATCCCTTGCTTATAGGCACTATTAGTTTCATGACTCACTATCGCGTAATAAAGAACGGTTTTAGTGGTGTTATCCATAAAGACCATTAACCCAAACTTGCGACCAAAGTAAGTGGTGTCCATGATGATATTAGCAGTCTTTGGTCGTTTAACCTGATACTCGATACTGACTTTATCTAAGCGTCTTTGAATGGTTTTAAGACTACAGTGGTATTTATCAGCCAGTTGTTGGTAAGTCTGTTTACCTTGGGTATATTCAGTCCAAAGTGTTTGGTTATTGAGTCTTTTGCCACCTAAAAACTGCCGTCTGCAAGCTAGGCATTGATACTGCTGTTTATCTAGCTTACGTCCATTCTTCTTGGTGTGTTTATCACTACAAAAAGGGCAGTTTTTTGATTCATGGCGTTCATTCCTTGCAAATATAGACAGTATATAGCGTTAGACCCTATGACAGCATGAATAATGTCCATTACACCAAAATTTTTAAAATTAATAACGCGCAACTATTGTAATGAAAATGCTTATCATTATAATAGTGATTTAACTTACATATTGGTAACATTCATGCAATTGTCTCGCCTATATTCTGCTCTATTTTGCCTCAAAGCAACTAACAGAGCGCGTCACCCATTTTCAGTAAAATCACTGTCTATCTTTCACCTCTCTACTTCAGTCGTTTTACTTGCTGCAAGCCAAGCGGCGTGGGCACAAACCGATATAAATAATGACAGTCAATCAGATGTACCAAGTGTGGTACTTGATACGATTGTAGTGACCAGTAGTGCGGATGCGTCAGCGGATGGATTGCCAGATGCTTACGAAGGTGGCCAAGTGGCGACCGGAAGCCGCGTAGGAATTTTAGGCAATCAAGACATCATGGATACGCCATTTTCTACTACATCGTATACCAACGAATACATTGCCAACCAACAAGCACAAAGCGTGGGCGACCTGCTCAAAAAAGACCCAACTGTCCGCGTGGCCAGAGGTTTTGGTAACTTTCAAGAAGCTTACTTTATGCGCGGTTTCATCACCACATCAGATGATACGATGTTTAATGGCCTATATGGTATTTTGCCCCGACAGTATATCGCCACCGAATTATTTGAGCGTGTTGAAGTCCAACGCGGCGCTTCTGCCATGCTAAATGGTGCAGCGCCTAGTGGCGGCAATGCTGGTGGTACGATTAACCTATTACCAAAACGTGCTAGTAATGACCCACTACGCCAATTAACGCTTGGTTATGGTCAAGGTGACCAAGGTAAAATTGCCGTCGACGTGAGTGACCGTTTTGGCACTGAGGATGCATTTGGCGTGCGCTTTAACGCCGCTTATCAAGATGGCGATAGTGCCATCGATGATGAATCTTCAACATTGGGATTGGCAGCGCTTGGGCTAGATTATAAAGGCGAGCAATATCGTCTATCAGCAGATTTAGGCTGGCAAGATAACAAACTCAAAGAGACTCGCCCTAGTGTCAATCTTGGCAGTGTTTCTAGCGTACCAAAAGCGCCAGACGGCTCAAAAAATTGGGCGCAGCCTTGGACGTACTCAGATGAAAAAGATATCTTTGGTACCATTCGAGGTGAATATGATTTTAATGACAATCTCACCGCTTATGGTGCTTACGGCATACGAAGTGGCGAGGAAGAAAACTCACTAGCCACCTTAACCGTAAACAGTGCTGATGGTGCGGGCACGATTTATCGTTTTGATAACTCTAGAGAAGATTTGGTACAAAGTGCCGAGCTTGGTCTACGTGGTAAATTACAAACCGGTGAAGTGGCTCATAACTTAGTGTTGGCCGCAAACCTCTATGATCAAGAAGAAAAAGGCGCATTCGCATATGATTTTGGCAATCAGCTAGCGACCAATTTTTACCGCCCTACCGACTACACGGAAGTCCCTTTTACAAGTACAACTACGTTTGGCGGCAATTTAGACGATCCAAAATTAACCAATGAAAAGCAACTCCAAAGCTTTGCGCTAGCAGACACCATATCGCTGTTCGATGACAAACTGAAAACCACGTTGGGTGTACGTCATCAAAATATAAAAACCACCAGCTATGATGCCAACACGCAGGCAGAAACTGCTCATTACGATAAGAGTGAGTGGACACCAAGTATCGGTATTGCCTATCAACCAAACATGGATTGGTCGTTCTACGGTAACTATATCGAAAGCTTAACGCCAGGAAAAACAGCCCCTCAGACAAATAACAATGCTCCTGTTACCAATGCTGGTCAAGCTTTGGACCCTTATGTAAGCGAACAAACCGAAGTTGGCGTGAAGTATGACAACGGGCTTATTGGCAGTAGTTTGGCAATATATCGCACTGATGCCGCACGTGACTATATCGATGCTTCAAACACCCTTATATCTGCTGGTAAAAACCGTCACCAAGGCGTAGAACTGACCGTATTTGGTAGCCCTAGCGAAAATATGCGCCTAAATGCGGGGGTCAGTTATTTAAGTGCCAAACAAAAAGACACTGGTGATGCTGCGTTAGATGGTAATAAAGTCATTGGTCTTCCTACCTTACAAAGCAATGTCAATCTAGAATATGATGTTGCGGCACTCGAAGGATTAACCTTAACAGGTGAAATCATTCATACGGGCCCACGCTATGCCGATAATGCCAATACCTTAAAGGTTGACGGTTATACCACGTTAGATCTTGGAGCTCGCTATAAAACCGTGCTGGCCGGACAAGATGTTACCTTAAAAGGCATGGTAACCAATGTCACGGGCGAAGATTATTGGCAATCAGTCGGTGGCTATACAAATGCTGGTTATTTAAATGCCGGTGAACCCACGGCTTTAAAAGTTTCAGCGACGTTTGACTTTTAAATTTAAACGCTAAGCTTCGCCAATGAGACTACTATACTGATTAAATTGTCGTTATAGAATCATTACCAGAGTTAAATAAAAGGGATTAGGCACCACCTACTCCCTTTTGTGCTATCTAAAAATACGCAAAATTCATTTTATTATTGAGTCCTTATGTCCTCTCGCGCTACAGCTTCTCTATATCATATGATCTGGTCGCATTATCGTCTGCCTTTTCTCAAAGTTATCTTATTGAATTTAGTCAATGCGGCGGTCAGTGTGGGTATTATTGCTTATATTAACCACGCCTTTATCAGTCAGCCTGTTTTTAATACCTTATCATGGCAGAGCTTAGGCTATTTTTCAGCGTTAGTGGTTCTGCTATTGGTCACGACTTTTTTATCACAATATGCCCTAACCCGCTTGGGTCATAGATTTGTGTATGAGCTCAGAACCAAGCTGGTCAAACAAATCATCGATACCAACATTCCGCAGATTGACAAATTAGGAAACGCCCAACTACTCGCCAGCTTGTCTACCGATATCCAATCGATTACCGTCGCCTTTGTCCGTATGCCAGAGTTGGTTCAAGGGGTAATTTTATCTAGCGGAGTCGCTTTATATTTGGGTTGGTTGTCATTGCCACTATTGCTGATCATCATGGTTTGGATTGTAATGACGATTTGGATAAGCACCATTTTGGTGAAGCACGTTTATAAGCACTTAACAGAATTAAGGGAGATTAATGATCTTCTGTATCAAGATTATCAATCTATTATCGAAGGTCGAAAAGAGCTTGCACTTAATCAGCACCGCGCGCAAAAGCTGTATACCAATGATTTTTTGAGTCACGCCCAGTCCTATAAAGAGCGTGTTATTAAAGCAGATACCTTTCACTTATCAGCAGTGAATTGGTCGAACATTATGATGTTTGCAGCGATTGGCGTCGTCTTTGCGGTCTCAAACTATCTGAATATTCCCATGAGCGTTGCCACCACTTTTTCTTTGACCATTTTATTTATGCAATCGCCCCTACTACAAGCCGTTGGCGCTTATCCCACTTTACAAACGGCGCAAGTCGCGTTAGATAAAATACAGACGTTGGCGCTTGCTGATTATCAGCCAGCGTTTTTAACCAATATAGCAGCAAATGACTGGCAGACCATCTCACTGAACAATGTGAGCTATCGCTATCAAGGTATAAACCACCATACACAAGAAGGTGTACCTGAAAATAAGTCGCTTACTGATGATATTTTAAAAGGAGTCAATTTAACCTTGAAGCGTGGCGAAGTGGTGTTTTTGATAGGCTCTAATGGCAGCGGTAAGTCAACCCTTGCAAAAATAATTACTGGCATCTTTATACCTACGACAGGCGCTGTAAAAGTAGACAAACGAACGATTGATTCGGATAACAATACCAATTATCGGCAGCTGTTTTCTGCCATTTTTAGCGATCAACATCTTTTTAAACAACTGATTGGCAGTCAAGACAATGACCCTGATATGTCCTTAGTAACTGAGTGGCTACATAAATTAAATTTGCAAGATAAAGTGACGGTAACTGACCATCGATTGTCTACCGACAAGCTGTCACAAGGACAACGCAAACGCTTGGCCATGCTGCTCGCTGTCACCGAACAAAAGGACTTTCTGCTGCTCGATGAATGGGCTGCTGACCAAGACCCTGCTTTTCGCCGAGTATTTTATCAAACGCTGATTCCTGAATTAAGAGCCATGGGGAAAACGCTGTTTATTATCAGTCATGACGACGGTTATTTTGAGCATGCCGACCGCTTGTTGATGATGAAAGAAGGAAAGCTGACAGAGTTAAATGCAGAAGAACGCCAACGCGCCAGTGCGGACGCCATTGCTATGTTAGAGTAATTGCTCAGCTAGAATAATTGCTAATAAGTCGTACTATTAAAATGTTTAATATCAAAGCATACTGCAAGCGGGGAAATTTTATAGCAGCATTTTATTTTGAATTTGGCGCTTTTATATAAACTGGCTATGCCAGTTTTTCATAAATAACCATGCTTAAATATACAACTCCTGCTGCTACGATTAAGCTAGCAAACCAGACAACGATAAAATAACCAGTATGAGGTGCAAAAAAAGGGAAAATGAAACCTATCAATAGCAGTAGCAATCCCAGCCATCGTAACCTTTGCTGTTTAGTGATATATCGTTTCTGCTCATCATGATGAGATAGCAGGTTTGACCTTACGGCGACTAAGAGTGGCCGTTTGAGATGAAACTTATTCCTATGTCTTTTACTGGTCATCATTAATGCCATCATACCTAGCAGATTAAATGCCAATAGCAATCCAGATAACAGCGCGTTAGACATACTATACATTTTCCATCTGAAGCTTTGAACGACTAGGCGACTTTATTTTTTGCTGGTGAGATGCTTTCTTAAAACTGACCACATAAGTAATATAAGCAAACAGCAGCGCTAGAATAAAAAACATAACGTCAAAGCTGATAAACAGCACATCGACGCTCAAGATACTGTGAAGCAATCCGCGCTCGGTAGTTAGGCTGTTGAGTAGCGGTGTGAATAAAAGTAATAGAGTAATTAATGATAATAATAGACGCCATGCATGACGACTAGAGAGTAATAACGTCAGCAAGAAACCAAACGCCCAGATGATAAAAAACCCATCTACCTCCCACTTGCCTCGCCCTAATAACTCTAACGACAATAGACGATTGAGCCATAAAAAACCTATCATCGCTAAAGGCAATCCCGCCAGCGTCGCAATATTGAGCTTTTCTACTAACCAAAATCCCCAATCAGGCTTATCTATAGTGAATAATTGGCGGCGACGTTTAACCGTCCAAAGCACTAAGCCTGTTGCAATCATACCGCAGCCCGCTGCGCCACATAAAAAGTACAACCAACGCAACCAATTATCCGCAAAGCGTCCTGCATGCAAACCTATCATGACCGCTTGTGTTTGGACAGCGAGCGGCGGCGGTCGACTGTCTTTGAGTACTTCCCCTGTTTGCCCATCATAAATACGAAATACCCCTAACGTTGATAATTGATGCTCAGCTTTACCGTCGATAATAATCATACTTTGGTCAGTATTGGGATGATTAATACTGACACTGGTCACGGTATAATTAGGGTTGCGTTTTTGCCAATCAGATTGTGTCGTGGCAAGCAATGGAGCAATACTAGCCATAGGGGCAGCCTGTAACTCGGTTGCATCCGCTGCCCGATAAGAGTAAATTTCCTTAAAAAACTGCTCATTATCTACCCCAGATACCATGCCTGCCCACGGCATATATAAGGTTATTAAGGTTATGATGCCGGTAAAGGTAATCATCAAATGGAACGGTATTGGCAGCACAGAAAAAGCATTGTGCGCATCAAGCCACGAGCGTTGCCCCTTACCCCAACGAAAGGTAAAAAAATCCGTAAATATCTTTTTGTGGACAATAACGCCTGTGATAATAGCAATCAACATCATCATAGAAGCTATACCGACGATAATTCTGGCCCATATCACACTCATATAATGCAAATCAAAATGCATACGATAAAAGAAGTGACCGCCTACGGTATCTCTTGGTGTATATGCCATTTGGGTTTGCGTATCAAACTGATATTTTAGCCTTTTGTCATCTGTAGTCACATTAATATGTAGACGTTGAGCAATATTATCGCCATTAATATCTTTAGCAATAAACCAGTTTTTGGCATGGGCTTGGGTTTGCTGTAAGTGAGCGATTGCCATAGCAAAACCATCTGACTTATCTTCTAGATTTGTCACATTTTGGTTGTGCGTAAATGTTGAAGACGTGAATGGCGTTTGCTGAGAGCGTGCCGGAATTTCAGGTTGCATCCATGCTGTCAGCTCATTATTAAAATAACTGACCGTGCCCATCAGAAAAATGGTAAACAGCAACCAACCTAATAACAGGCCAAACCAAGTATGGACGTCAGATAAAATGACTCGATAGCCCTTCACTTTAGTTTTACCCTTTGTCTGAATATTACTCATTGTGGCAGTTTGGGTCTTAGTAGAGTCTGAGGGCATAATAACAGCCTGATGGTAAGAAAAATCTAAATAGCGACATAATCAATCACCCCTAATATCCCTGCAATACCGACGATCAGTGTCCATGCCAGCCATAAACGACGCAAAGAAAATACTAAGACAAGGATGAGCGCACATACGACAACGCTAGCAATTTGACCCCAATAGATGGCAGAAATCTCATCTATAGGTAAGGTCAAAAACGTCAAACTCGTAAGCACCGCGATGCCATAGCTACCAATAATCGCTAAAAAAATACGACTGAGGACTTTAAACTCAGGTAGATAAAAACCATGACTGCTACGGCGCTTACTCATGTGACTGCCTGCGTATGAAAGTGAAAGGTCATGATCGGCATAAAAGTGAAAAGCGAAAGATTAAAAGCGATAGGTTAATCTGCCGACTACATTCAAAGGCTCACCGTAAGTCAATTCACTAAAAGTGCTGCCCGCAAGATACTTTTGATTGAACAAATTATTCACATTAACCTGCGCTTCAAGATTGTCGTTAAAGCTATATCTTGCCATGATATTGGCAAGCGTCACGTCATCTTGACCGTACTTTTCAGATTGTTTCGTCACAGGGTTTTTGACAATACCATAGTATCCATTTGACCAGTCAACGCCGCCGCCAATAGTTAAATTAGGAATGATATGATCAAGATTATAAGTGGCAAACAGATTCAGCGTGGTATCAGCAAAGCCAGTATTGATGGTTTTGCCCTTGTTGTCTTCAGCATTAAAATGCGTATAACCAACACTCGCTTGTAGTTGGTCGCTGATTTGACCAGACACTTGTACTTCTACGCCCTGACTGGTGGCACCTTTTGCTCCGTAGTAGGCTTTTTCCAGATCGGTGCCGGGTATTATTTGACCGCCATCGAGTTGAGCAAGGTTGTCCTGCTCGATTCTGAAAATACTCACTTGGCTTTGTAATGTGCCATTATCTGACTCACTTTTTAGACCGATTTCATAGTTTTTACCTTCGATAGGATCGAGGAATTTACCGTTTATATCACGCTGAGTTTGAGGTTTGAAGATATCACTGTAGCTGGTATAAAGACTGTGATTGTCATTAACCGCATAGGTAATCCCTGCGTATGGTGTCCAGATGTGTTTGGCTTCCGTGTTGACGTTACGGCCATACTGCACACCTGAGCGTTCAAAATCAGACACACGCGCTCCCAAAATCACGGCTAAAGGATCCGATAATTTGAGCTGAGTTGCTGCAAAAATGGCTTTTTCTTTGGTTGTGACATCAGAGCTGCGATTGCGCGCTCCCCATTCTGGTTCAGGATAACTGCCATCCCAGTCAGAAAAATCTGGGAGCGGCAACATACCATCAGGCGGTGACTTATAAGTGAAAGTATCAAGATCACTTTTGCTATAGGAGCCGCCTACGATGAGCTTATGCGTTTTTCCCAACGCATCAAAGTTACCGGTTAACTTGCTTTTAACATTGAACTGGTTGCGTTCGGTATCGGCATGAAATGGGTGTAGGTTAAAAATCAGTCCGGTATCAGGATTCACGACTTGGTCGCCATTGGCATACATATAAAGCAGCTTTGGACTACTGTCACTCTCGTTATAGCTGGCATTGGTGGTCAAGTTCCAATCGGCATTAAAATCATGGTCAATATCTGCAAAGTAATAGGTATTATCAGAATCCCAGTTTGTCCAATCTGCGCTGCCATTTTTACTGGTATCCCAATCCGCTTTTGACCCATCACTTAGATAGTTTGGCAAGCCGCCCCACATGGTTGATTTTGATTTATTGTGTTGACGGCTAGCACCCACACTGACCGTGGTGCTGTCGCCCACGTCCGCATCTACTGTGGCATAAAGCAGACTTTGACCCAATTCTTGACGGTCGATAAAGGTATCACCATCTTGATAGCTAGCCACCACTCGGCCTCGTACCGCGCCACTTTCTACTAAAGATTGACTACGATCAACACTGAGACCATATTGCCCATAACGATCAACATTGGCGGATAGCTCTGTTTTTGGAACGCTACTATCAGCCCGTTTACGTATTAAGTTAACATTGGCAGAAGGGTCGCCTGAGCCGCTCATCAAACCAGTCGCGCCGCGTACGGTTTCAACATGGTCAAACATCGCGGTATTGGCAGAGTATTCGCCCATGGCAGCTTGCTGGACAAAATCGGTATTTAAGCCGTCAATTTGGAAGCTATTGATAGCAAAGCCTCTTGATGAAAGACCATTACGCGCGCCATCAACGCTACTTACTTGGATAGCAGGCGTGCGTTTAAGCACATCTATTAGGGTGGTTGAGTTTTGATCTTTGATTTGCTGATTAGTAACCACACTGACCGCTTGCGGGGTTTCTTTGGCCGACAAGCCCATACCGGTGGCGCTACTGGTGACAGGGATTGTATAGCTGTCAGTATTTTCCGTGACCTGTTTGTTCGTTTCTGCCATGACCACGATAGTTGGTAGCGTGGTACTTGGTTCTGACCTATTGTCGCCACGATTGATTTCAATGCCATTGTCATTGATTGGTTGTTGCTGTGATACTTCAGCATGGATCATAGATGAGCTTACTGCCAACGAAGCAATGGCTGAAAGGTGCATGGTTCGCTTAACGCTCCAACTTAAAGGGTTAGGTTTATGCTGTTTTCTACTTTGTGTAATCATAAAGGTATCTCAATGAAAGTGAGGAGAATTTAAGGGAAGGCAGTTATTCAAGACAATAGTGCTTACTAATACATGTTAGCTTTGTAGAGCATCATGAGAAATGAGCTATTTATTAATAGTCTTGTTGAATAAATATATGGTTTGTTACGTTAGAGTTTGTACATGATAAAGATAATAATAATGATTATCAATACAGTATTGAAATATTTTTGATACAGTGAAGGTCTACGTCATGAGATAGCACTACTTTTTTGTTAGCAAACACTATAGATAAAAATAGCACAGCAAAAAAAAGGCCACTTTTTAAAAGTGGCCTCAATTAAGCACAGTATCTGTTAAACCTTAACTATTGCCTACCTAAATTTAATCGTATCGTTTATTTCAACAGCTTCTGCATAAAGTGGGTTCGAGAAATTACTAAAAAATCCAATAACGCAATAGCCACAATGATAATAATTGCAGCTGGGAATATAATAGCCACCACAAGCAAGGGAATGGCAAACGGCCACCATATAGAAAAACTTTGACCACGTGCTGGTGGATTTAGTCCAGTGATTTCGTTGGTATTACGAGGACGACGTTGCCACCACATGACATAACCGCTCACACAAATTGCAATCACAGATAAGCAAAACAGCACATTGGCTAACACGCTCCATAATCCTAGCGTTCCCATATGAATAGCCGCACCCGCTGCCATAAATTTGCCGAAAGCATTGTAATCCTCAAAGCGGATATCAGCCAATATCTTCCCCGAATAGCGGTCGATATGCACCGTACGGTCAGCCGTTGGACTTTTCATATCGTAGCTCATAGAATCTTGGCTAATCGTCCACACTCCTGTCTCGCCTTGTGGTAGATTCAGCTGATAACGTCCTGCAAAGCCAATCTCACGCGCAAACCTATCTACCGTATCAATCATAATAGGGATATTGGACGCGATACCGTTCTCACCTTTGGTTGTCCCTGACAGCGGCATTGGCGTCAGTTCTAGCACCCAAGGTACCTCTTTGGTACTGCCCGTATTTAATACACGACCATGAGTTGCTGCAGGCGTTGCTGCTGCTCCATGAATGTGCGGCGCGGCATCGGCATTATCCATATCCATACCTGCATGATGCTGACTGTGGTCAATCGAAAGTGGCATGGGCGCGGCGCCCCATTTACCAGCGGGAAATTGACTCCAAGCCTGTACGATTCGCTCGCCCCAAATACCTGCCCAAGCCATTCCTGAAATGCAGAAAAATAATAATACAATGGATATCCAAGTGCCTAAGGTTGCGTGAATTGTACGAAAAAATGATCGCTTTTTCTTTAGGTTCGCATCATTAGCGAACAACATGGCTTTGACAGACTTACGTTTTTGCCACCACAAGTACCAACCCGTTAAAATCATCAAAATAGTTAATGAGGCGGTGGCTTCCTGAATAAAGTCACCAACCTTCCCTAATAGCAAGTCGCCATGGATGCTATCAAGAGTATTGTACAAGCCCGAATTAGTGGGCGTACTTTTAACAATATCAGCGGTATACGGATTTACCGCAACCATATTGTCATGCCCATCTGATATCACTTGAAACAAGGCCACTATCTCGGTATCACGAGGTGCGATATATTTAATCAGCGTGCTATTTGGTAAGGTTTTGAGGGCGTTTTTTGCTTGGTTGGCAATTGGGGCTTGAACCATAGACTGTGGAGGGGAAACCGTTAGACGGTCATTATCTCGGCCTGTTGTATTGGACATAAGCAGCATGCCAAGTCCTGTACCCGCTAAAATAATCAAAAAAGGGGCAATAAACATGCCTGCATAAAAATGCCATCTCCATACTGTAAAATAGCGTTGATTGTTAGGGGATTGACGTGTGTCTCTACTCATAAATATGACCTTTACCCATCTTTGGCTGCTCAATTAACGTCTATCAACGCATTGACAATAGTAATATAAAATAGCTGATTGTTAGATTCGACCTAAAATACTTTCAAGACGATAACGTGATTCTAAGGATGGCAGCATCATACAAGAAAACTCCTTAAAACACTGCGAATTATAGGAAAAAATTGGCCTTATATGAGGTTATTTTTAACTTTTTATTATTAATGATTTTGTCCCATTCATGCTTTATTTGTCCTTTATAAGAACCGCCAATGACTGCCTCTAATGCTTGTATAAACACTCTTATTGTAATTTATTAATGATAACAATAATCATTAGTGTTATCATTATTTCCGTATTGAACATTCATATCTTTTAACTCAAGACCCTCAACTACTTCTATCTGAAAGGAAATACGATGTCGTCTCTTTTACGTTCCGAATCTGCCCGAAAAAAACAATTAAAAATGGCAGTCAGGATTGGCTTATTAATGAGTATTAGCCATGCTGCATACGCTGAAGAAACGGCAAATAATATTGAAGATGTCCAAAACAAAGATGAGAATGTTGCTACGGTTAATCCGACCCCAGCGACGACCTTAGATACTATTACTGTTTATGCCGATAGCTACCGCAGTACAGGCACCAAAACTGCATTAGACCCTAACGATGCTCCAATGAGCTATAGCAGAATCAATCAAGAACTATTACAAAAACGTCAAGCAGATAGCGTTAATGCGGCGTTACGTTATGAGCCCGGCGTGAGTGCTGAGAGCCGCGGTACAGTATCTATTTTTGATGAATACAACATTCGCGGTTTTAAGACTTACTCCAATTTTTATGATGGATTACGCCTCCCCTATGACGGCGCTTGGAATTTGATGCCGCAAGTAGACATTTATGCGACTGAAGCGGTAGAAATATTAAAAGGCCCAGCATCCTCACTTTATGGCTACGCGGCTCCAGGTGGCATGGTCAATCAGGTCGCCAAAACGCCAAAAAGCACTCAAGAGTCTGAAGTACAGGTGCGCCTTGGCAATCAAAACCTCAAAGAAGTGGCAGTCGATACGACCGGCCCTATCTCAGATACGCTCAATTATCGCTTGGTGGCATTAAAACGTAAAAAAGATGGACAGATGCAGACCACAGAAGAAGAACGCACTTTAATTAATCCGTCACTTGAATGGCGACCGACAGAAGATGTCTCCGTTCTTGCCAATCTTTTTTATCAAGACGATCCCGAGATGGTGCCTTCCACTCCGCTGCCGGCTGCTGGGACAGTCTACAATGCCAGCTATGGCAAGCTAGATAGTGATGCCTACGCAGGTGACGAGTGGAATCATTTTAGCAAAGAAGTACTGATGCCAAGTGTGACTGTCAACTGGGCTATCAATGACAAATTAACCTTCAAGAATATCCTACGCTATACCGATGCCGAAGCGCAGCAGCGTAATATGTATAATCAAGAAGGGTTTATCACGGGTAGCGATAATATTTTAAATCGTGTGGCCTATACCACCGATGAAAAGATGAACAACTGGACCACAGACAATCAGCTGGCTTATCAGTTAGATACTGCCAACACCTCGCACAATTTATTATTCGGTGTGGAGTATCAAGAAACGGACAGTAGCGCTACATATTATGATGCTGGCGCAGATGGCACCCCAAACCTTGATTTGTCCAATCCCGATTTTTCGCAAATCAATGCTGGCACTTTGCCATTAGATATTTATCGACAGAAACAAGACATCGAACAAAACCAGCTAGGATTTTATGTACAAGATGAGATGCAGTGGCAAGATTTAACGGTAGTAGCAGGCTTACGTCACGACAATTTTGACAGTACCACTGAGCAAACCGACGCCTCTAAAGGTGCTGTTTATAGTAACAAGACGATTGATAACAGCGCATCAAAAACCAGTGGTCGCCTTGCTGCCATTTATGACTTTGATAATGGCTTCTCTCCTTATGCCAGCTACTCACAATCGTTTCAGCCTGTTGTCGGTAGCAACTTCGTTACTAACAAGGCATTTGAGCCCACCACCGCTGACCAATTAGAGGCTGGTATCAAATATCTGTCCCCAGATCGCGCCACACAAGGAACGTTGGCGGTGTTTGATATTACGCAAAAAAACGTCGTGGTGGCTGATGAAATCAATTACAGAAGTCAAACCCAAACGGGTGAAATTACCTCTAAAGGGTTCGAGGTTTCAGGCAGCCACATGCTAAGTGATTGGGTAGATATTACTGCAAACTACAGCTATACCGACGCTGAGATTACCGAAGATGAATTCAACCCTGACGTGGTCGGTAACACTCCTGCCCAAACTGCTAAGCACAAGGCGACACTGTGGGCAGACTATTACGCCACAGATAAATTGACCCTCAATGCAGGGGTTCGCTATGAAGGCGGCATGCAGCTTGATAAGCAAAATTCAGACGAGCTGCCAAGTGTGACATTGGTAGATATTGGTGGCAGCTATCAAATCAATCCGATGCTCACTGTTGGCGCTAGTATCAATAATTTGTTTGATAAAACCTATGTCGGTACTTGCTACGATAGCAATAACTGCTGGATGGGACCTGAGCGCCAGATGTCCGTAAGCCTAAAGGCCAACTTTTAAACAATATAGAGCTTATCATTACTAGAGAATGCCTGTCTTATATACTGGCGTTATCTAAACTGATCACTTGAAAAATGAAACACTTAAATTAAGAAAGGCATTAAAATGGCAAAACCTGCTCCAAGAACATTGAATGTTGTTCGCACCAAATACATAACGCCACAGATGTGCCGCGTCACGCTTGGCGGTGCTGGACTGACTGATTTTCCGGCAGATCAAGAAAGCGCTTATATTAAACTCATATTTCCTCAAGACCATGGGGCTCGACCACTGATGCGCACTTATACCATTAGTAGTCAACGTGAGGATGAAATAGATGTCGATTTTGCTTTGCATGACGCTGAAGGCCCTGCTTCAATGTGGGCACGTAATGCCCAAGTTGGTGAGCAAATATTGGTCGGCGGCCCAGGACCAAAGAAGCTGATTAATAATGAGGCAGATTGGTTTTTATTGGTTGGTGATATGACAGCGCTACCAGCCATTAGCGTCAATCTTGCCCAGCTACCTGCTAATGCCTGCGGCTATGCAGTCCTTGAAGTCACCAGTGAAGCGGATAAGCAACTACTCAAAAAACCAGACAACGTTGACATTCACTGGGTGATCAACTCACATCCAAATACCGAAAGCAGCCCATTACTTGAAAGGGTTAAAACGCTTACGTGGCTAGCAGGCCGGCCTGCGGTGTGGGCAGCATGTGAATTTCATAGTATGCGCGCCCTGCGCCATTACTTTAAAACATATTTCTCAATACCAAGAACGCATTTATACATATCCAGCTATTGGAAAGTCGATAGCACAGAAGACCAGCATAAAATTGAGAAGCAGAAAGATGCAAAAAACCTAGCATAATATGCTATTTGTCTTTTAATAAATGGTAATGTAATTATCAGTTTTTAATATAATTATTATAAACTAGGCCGTATTGAACATTCACAAATAGCCCCTAGTGATCGCTAAAATTGTTCCAGACAAGGCGCAAATTGACGATAATGCAGAAATCTTAGCTAAAGTTGCAACGCATTACGAGATAATTTTAGCATCAGCCCTTACTTAACAAACTGGTACAGGACTCTTTTTGCCACTTCATTGATAAAAAATATTTTCTGTCAGGGACATGGTTGAATGTTCAACACACCCAGTTCATTTAGGTCATATTAACAAAATTAAGACTTGATAGCATATTCTAACTTTCTTCTGATTATATCCACTCTTTAAGACGCTCGCCAATACACCTTCATGACCATATCCTGCCGAGATAAATCAAACTGAGCCTTTAGTTGACGCCTTAACACTTTGGCATCCGCTGCACTAATTGCACCCCAGATTTTATCTATATGAATAGATGTGGCCTCTAAGCAGCTATCTATCGTAGAGATAATAGTGTCAGGGAGATTGATGGCTGGTGTATTCAAAATATGCACTATGTTATGTTGTTTAAAATTATCTATCTGTGCCAACGTCTGACTGAATTCGATATCTTGTAGATAAACCCTATCTGCCACATCACAAGTAACGACAATGACAATTGGCGCTATCGGATTTTGCCAATTTTCTAATAAATTAGCGACTGTTGGTATAGACGTTTCGTCGCAGATAAGCAGACATTGTCCGTCATTTAAATGCGCAATCTTTTCAGGATAATCGCGAACACTTTTCAGTTGTGTGCCAGCTAGTGCCGCTCTCGCCCAATTACCACCAGGTGTATCACCATGAATATAAGTATCCACCCAACCCTGACCCCTGCTGTCAATCCCGTAGAACTAAACTTGGGAGATTTTAGTTACGCAGCCTGACGATAAAAGTCAAACCACACTTGTCTTGGCGATTTATAGCCCAAACCCTTTTGAATCCTAGTCTGATTGTAATACAGCTCGATATATTTGATGATGTCAGTAATGGCTGTGAATCGTGTTTTATAGTCCTTATGATATATTAGCTCATTCTTTAATATGCCCCAGAAGCTTTCTATTGGCGCATTGTCATAACAATTGCCACGACCACTCATAGAGCCTATAAAGTGATGCTGCTTAATGATTTTGTGGTAGGCATGGCTACAGTACTGACTGCCTCTGTCTGAATGCACAATTAATCCTTTATTAGGTCGTTTGTTTTTGATTGCCATATTGAGTGCACGGCAAACCAAGTCAGCAGTCATGCGTTTGTTGATAGCATAGCCGACAAGCTCTTTGGTATATAAATCTTTAACGCCTGCCAAATACAACCAGCCCTCAGCAGTCCAGATATAAGTAATATCGCTTACCCATGCATCATTAGGACGGTTTGCATCAAACTTCTGATCCAGCACGTTTGGATAAACCAGCTTGTTATGATCAGAGTCAGTGGTGACTTTAAAGCGCTTGTGACGACGGCATTTAATGCCGTATTCTTCTTTGATGCTTCTAACCATATATTGGCTGATATCGTACCCTTGCGCTCTTAGGTGGGCATGCAGTCGATCTACGCCATAGCACTGCTTGGTCTGAGTATGAGCAACTTTAACCAGTAGTTCACACTGATTGCGATGTATCTGTTGGTCGCTGAGATCACGACCCAGCCAGTCGTAATAGCTTGATAACTTAACACTTAGCACGCGGCACATAGTGGTGATGCGAAAGAGG
>NZ_JBQSXG010000023.1:0-32709 GCF_052378005.1 Psychrobacter sp. AOP31-B2-9 | reverse complement strand
TTCTTGGATTCAAGAAAGGGCCTTTTTTATGCTTATCGCCCATTCAATTTTAAAATAATAAGTACTGTTATTTTCGCCCATTTCACTTTTCATGATTAAATCAGTTGCCAACTCCCTTTAGCATCGCGTTTACCCATGACCGCCAACACCAATACTAGGCTCAATATCAGTAATAAGTACCAAGAACCCAGCTTACCCCAACCGACCATTTGCCATGAGCCCACTTGTGAAGGATAACGCCAAATATTAGCAAAAGTAGCAATATTCTCTGCTAACCAAACCAGAAATGCGAGAAACAATAGTAATGGTAAAAATGGTAATTGGTATTGCTTGGCACTACCTGCCTGCAAATTATTCTCACTATTAATTTGAAAAAATATTTTGGTTTTCCAGAATAAGATGAGTGAAGCTACGAACAGCACATTGCGAATATCAGGTACAAAGAATTTAGTAAAAAAGTTAGCATAAGATGAAACAACCAATAAAATCACCCATACTAAATTTGGCAAATTGGTAAAAGACACGTTAAACAGCCTTAACCCACGCGCTAAAAAACTGCCTACCGCCGAATACATAAAACCTGCAAAAAGCGGCACATTGGCAATTCTAAAAATCGCTTGCTCAGGATAGCACCAAGAGCCGATTTTGGGATGGGTCAAAAACAGCTCCATTGCCATGGCAATAATATGAAAAATAGCAATGACCCATACTTCACGAGGTGCTTCTAACTTTAAGCACACCAAAAGCGCTTGAACAATTAAGGCATATGCTAATAAAACATCGTAGCGATAAATCCCAAAAACTGGCCAGCTCATATAATGAGTCAGCACAAAAGCCAATAACAAAAGGATTCCAAATAAAGCAGAGGCTAAGGCCAGTATGCTGCCACGTAAAATAGTTTTTAACACCTCAGACTGACGCTACTATCATATCAACTACCGACTCGTGAAAAAACTCATTGCTATATTCATCCATGATATCAATAAACGTACTAGTATGATAATCACCTTAAAATATATTAAAATGCATTCAATTGAATAAATAACGTTTTTTTAACGTCTTATGGTATAACATTGGGTTATTCTATGCCTTACCTTTGAGGGCTGCGCATAATAAATGCACGACGCTCACCCTTTAAAGTCAAACCATGAACGAAAATACCATCTTTGTGAGTAGTCGCGCTCACTGTACTACTCAAGATTGGTGATAGTTTTACCGTACTCATTAATATGGATATTAGTTATGCCCTCTATAAAAAAAAATAACTCACTCTACGAAAAGCTCCATGATAAATTACCTCCTGTCGGAAAAGCTGCTTCTTTTTTGACTGGTGCTAGCGTCCTCACTGCCAATAGTGTCTTCGTTGGTATACCTATTTGGACGTTGGGCGCGACCAAAGTATTGACCAAGTCAAAATACGCTGATGATGCACTCATTGCAATTACTAAATATTGGATTAACAGTAATAACGCTGTAATCAATCATGCGCTACCTCACAAAGACTGGCGTATCAATATGCCGAATGATTTAAGTGAGGACAAACAATATCTACTCGTGAGCAATCATCAATCTTGGGTGGATACCAGTATTGTGCAATACATTAGCCAAGGTAGATTGCCTTTGACACGGTTCTTTACTAAGTTTAATTTGATTTATATTCCTGTTATCGGTCAAGCCTTTTACTTCTTAGACTTTCCGATGATGAAGCGCTTTTCTTCTAAAGCAATAGCAAAAAATCCAGAGCTTAAAAAACAAAATTTAATCGAAGCCAAACGTGCGTGTCGTCAATTAAAAGACAAGCCTTTTGCACTACTTAATTATTTGGAAGGTACGCGCTTCACCAAAGAAAAACATGATAAGCAAGACTCACCTTATCAACACCTATTAAAACCACGTGCTGGTGGTCTGTCATTGGCGATCAATGCATTAGGTGATCAATTGGATTCAATCTTAGATATCACGATCGTATATCCAGATGGGACGCCTGACTATGATGACTTATGGAAAGGCAATATCCGTCGCTTGGGTGTAGATGTGACTCGCTTAAAGATACCCGATGAGTTATTTTCCGCAATTATGGATGGTGGTTATGACCGTGATGAAGCCACGAAAAAAATGATGTTTGATTGGCTAGAAGACATCTGGCAACAAAAAGATGCACGTATGACTAAAATGCTCAGTGAGTTTGAGTAGGCTTTGGCAAAATACTCCATATATTATTGCGAATATTTTATAAATATTATGGTCAAAGTGCTTAGCTATATCACTGTTATATCACTTTGGCTATCCTATTTATTTTTTGTCTTATACTGCCTTTTATTGCTAAGCATCACGCTATATGAACATCCTATTAAGTCATCTATTCCCTTTCTCGCAAAAAAACCCCACCAACATGACAAAAACGAATATACTAATGCCAATTCACTGCGTGAGACGTTGCGCGTGATACCTCATAATAGCTGTATATCTTACATTAAATGAATGATTGGTAATGCTATGAATACTTTTCCGCTATTTTTTAAACTAGAAGACCGTAAAGTGCTTATCGTTGGTGGCGGTGATGTAGCGTTGCGTAAAGCCGATTTACTCAGCCGTGCCGGTGCCTCTATTACGGTGTTAGCGCCCGATATTTGTGATGAACTGCAAGCGTTACTATCTAATAGCAAGCATACACTGATTTATGAAAATTATGATAAAAGTCATATGTCAGGCGCACGAATCATTATTGCAGCAACTGATAACGAACCCCTAAACCATCAGATTCATGCAGATGCCACTGATCTTAATATTCCGGTGAACGTCGTCGATACTCCGCCTCTATGCGATTTCATCTTTCCCGCTATCGTTGACCGCAATCCAATTGTGATTGGCATCTCATCTAACGGTAAAGCACCAGTATTAGCACGCCTGTTACGGGCACGCCTTGAAACGTTAATCCCACAAGGTTATGGCAAATTAGCCAAACTAGCTGGCGAATTTCGCACTGAAGTAAAAGCCAAGATTCCTACACTGACCGGACGTCGACAATTTTGGGAGCGGGCATTTGAAGGCAAAGTTAGCGAGCTAATGTTTGCTGGTAATGAATCTCAAGCTACTGAGCAGCTACAAGCCGACTTAGATAGCACTGCCGCTCATATTGCCAGTGCTCATGAATCACCGATCGACACTGCTGTGACAGCCGCTCCTGTGATCGACAACCCAACCTCTTTGGATGCTAGTACTCCAGTTGGTGAAGTCTATATCGTGGGTGCAGGGCCTGGCGATCCAGAGTTATTAACATTCAAAGCGCTACGCCTGATGCAGCAAGCAGATATTGTCTATTATGATGCATTAGTCTCACCGCAAGTGTTAGATTTATGCCGCCGTGATTCGGATAAAGTGTTTGTCGGTAAAAAACGCAGCAACCATGCGGTCGCTCAGCTCGGTATCAATGAGCTGTTGGTAAATAGTGCCAAAGAAGGTCGCCGAGTGGTTCGTCTAAAAGGTGGCGACCCGTTTATCTTTGGACGTGGCGGCGAAGAGATTGAAAGTTTGCGAGCACATGGCATCCCTTATCAAGTCGTGCCAGGCATTACTGCTGCCAATGCAGCGGCCAGCTATGCAGGGATTCCACTTACTCATCGTGATCACTCGCAATCGGTCCGCTTTGTTACTGGGTTTTTAAAGGCTGGCGCGCCAAACAACAACTTTCAGAGCTTTTTGAACACCGATGAGACGGTTGTGTTTTATATGGGTCTGCACTCTTTGCCTCGTTTGACCGAGGGCTTGGTTGGTGCTGGACGTAGTAGCGATACACCTATTGCCATCGTATCCAATGCCAGTATGCCTAATCAGCAAGTATTGACTGGTACACTTGCCAATATCGTTGAATTACAAGCACAAGCGCAACTACCAACGCCTGCCCTACTGATCATGGGTGATGTCGTTAGCCTGCATGATAGTTTGGCTTGGTACAATCAACAACATGAGCAAAATATATCCGACACCAATAATAACTGGTTACGTGGTGGTACAGCTTCCACGCCAAAATCCGAAACTGCACTACATGAACCTCATGCTCAACAAGCGCATGCCTTGTCGATGGTAGCCAGCCTTGCCACAGAAGATGGTCTAGAGCAACTGATTGTTGATTAATTTAGGTTGTCTAAACAATCAAAAAGCCACGCTAATAATCATTAGCGTGGCTTTTTGATGTATGGATTTTAGCTCATTTTTTTGGTTTTTATTAAAAAACCACTCATAAAATAGTATGAATTTTATAAAGTGGTGTGAAGCGTATAAGGCCAAACGTCATCTTGTGGTACAACCATATACCAATATCTCTCTTCTACCACAGTTAACGGCCTATAAATTAAATGAACAAAAAAGCTGGCATAGAATAAGCGTGGCTGTAGTAGTCCTACACTACTACCCGGTGAAATGTTATGACCGTAAGTCAATTTAACTCCGTCATGGTTTGAAATAAAACCTGAGTGATGTACAAGTAAATGATTACGTCTGATTTCGATATAACCTAACAGGTAAATGATAGTGAAAATTATGATGATGTATTTTTTCATTGTTATTTTACACCGTGATTTATCTTTTAATAACTGTCTATAAACGCTGTGTATTTGATTCGCTTTAAAATTTACATTGTTTTGTTTACATCGTTTCCAAACCTATCGTTATCAACGTATCGATTTTAATCTATACAAGACCTATAGTAGACAAAAGATTATACTTTTTTGTTTAGCTATTACTATTCCTCCAGTAGGAAATGACGTTAAATACCCCTCCAAAGACAGCAAAACCAGACAATTCTTGCTAAAATAATCACTGCATTACTCTTCCTCATTTAGCCAAATTCAGCCAATTATATTAAGTGCCCCTATGCCCGTACTCGCTGCCTTACCATTAACTATTTTGCACACATCCGATTGGCACTTAGGACGACGGCTTTATGGACATATGCGCTATAGCGAATTTGAAGCTTTTTTAAGCTGGCTTGAAGAGACCATCAGTACGCAAAAAGTCGATGTATTAATCGTCGCTGGTGATATCTTCGACACCATGACCCCAAGCAATAGAGCCCAAGCGCTGTACTATGAGTTTTTGGGTAAGGTATCAAAATCTTGCTGCCAACATATCATTATCGTGGCAGGCAATCATGACTCCCCAACATTTTTAGACGCACCCAGTCAAATCCTAAAGTTTTTAAACGTGCATGTGATCGGTACTGCTTGCGATGATGTCAACGATGAAGTGCTGTTGTTAAATAATGCTCAAGGCGTGCCTAGCTGTATTATCGTAGCGGTACCTTATCTGCGCGACCGCGATGTTCGTAGTAGCGGTGCTGGCGAGTCTATGGACAGTAAAGACGCCAGCGTGATTAATGGTATTTGTGCTCATTATGATGCCGTAGCAGCCATTGCCAAATCGCACCAGCAGACCATTATCAAAACACATAATCGTCACATTCCCATTATTGCTACTGGTCATTTATTTGCATCAGGTGGTAGCACCACTGCTGATGATGGCGTGCGTGACTTATATATTGGTAATTTGGGGAAAATCTCTGCCGAAATGTTCGACGAGTGCTTTGATTACGTGGCACTGGGCCATTTGCACGTGCCGCAGCGTGTGGGCGGGCGCGAGCATATTCGCTATTCAGGCTCACCTATTGCCATGGGATTTGGTGAAGCCAAGCAGCAAAAACAGGCCTTACTGATACAATTCGGTGCAGCATTAGACGATATTAAAGAGAATATTGATAACAAAAGCCATCATGAAAGTATAAGTGAAGCTCCAGCGGCGAACCTAACCTCTGATATGGCTCAACTTAGTAATACATCTACCAAGCCTGAGGTATCAGTAGAAAAACCCACGACCAAAAAGGCAGACAGTCAAACCGACTTTATCGATGACTTATTTGGTTTTGATGACGCAATAATAGACGAGTCGATATCAAGCGGAAAGACTAACAACAGCGCTCAGGAAGACATCGGTATTGAAGCAGAGAGTAGTAGTGAAGACAACAACACTGAAGAAAAGGCCACCCAAACAGATATAGCTCAGAGCATCATCGGTATTTCAAAGTCAACGCCTTTAACTTTTGCGTTCGCTGCTCAACTACTCCACCATGATGTTGAACGTCAGATGCAAGTGTTATCCTTACCTATTCCAAGATTCCAAAAATTAGCACAAATATCTGGCGATTTGCAGACTATTCAACAAACAATCGACAGCACCATTCAATCTTTAGCACCGAGCGAATCGGTTTGGCTTGAGCTCATTTATACCGGTGACGATATTGTCAGTGACCTACGTGAGCAAATTCAAGTGATGGTCGATGGCTTGCCTTGTGAGGTATTGAAAATAAAAAACCCTCGTACTTACAACAAGGTATTGAATCAAGAGGCGGCTTCTGAAACCTTACAAGACTTAAATGAGATGCAAGTATTTGAGCGTTGTTTGAGTGCTAATGAGGTGACAGATGCGCAAAAGCTGACCTTACGTGATGCTTACGCACAAATTATTCATAACATTCATAATGACGATACGCAGGCTGAATAATCAAACCTTAAGTATCATGCTTTGAAGCATTAACTTTACTTTAAAATAACAACTGTTCCAATAATGATAAGACCCAACCATGCGCCTAATTGAACTACGACTAAAAAACCTAAACTCTCTAAAAGGTGAATGGCACATCGATTTTACGAATGCCGCTTTTATTAATGAAGGTATATTTGCCATCACAGGACAAACGGGCGCTGGCAAGACCACCATTTTAGATGCGATTTGTTTGGCACTATATAGCCGAACTCCTAGGTTGGGTGATATTACGGGCTCAGCCAATGAGATGATGACCCAAGGTACAGGCGAGTGCTCAGCCGAGGTAGTGATAGAGATCGGTGATAAGCATTATCGCTGCTCATGGTATCAGCATCGAGCGCGCAAAAAAGCCAAAGGTAATTTACTACCCATCAAGCATGAGATCAGTGATGTCAAAAGCGCAAAAGTATTAGAAGAAAAAAAATCAAAAACAGCCGTCTACATCCAAGACTTAATTGGCATGGATTTTAACCAATTTACCCGCTCCATCATGCTGGCACAGGGCAGCTTTGCCGCTTTTTTAAAGTCCGATGTCGCTGATAGAGCGGCCATTCTAGAAAAAATCACTGGTACAGCCATTTATGCCGAGATATCTAAAAACGTGTTTGAAAAAAAACGACACGAAGAAAACCAACTGGCCAAACTACAAGCAGGTATCGACAGCTTACCCTTATTAAGTGATGAAGATGAGGCGCAGCTGCGTGTGGAATTAACCACTCTCAAGCAGGAGCAAGCCGTACAGCGCGAAGCCTTTAAGGAAGTGAGCGATCAACTGCAATGGTTGGATAAAGTCACAGAATTACAGCAAAATCTGACCAAGCACCAAGGATTAATGGCAGACGCGTTGCAAGCGCAGCAAGACTTTGTGCCAGAATCCATGCGTTTGGATGCTGCCAATAAAGCGTTAGAGATTGACAGTCCGTTTCGAGAGCTGACTTATAGCCGCAAAAAAGTGCAAGACCTACAGACAGAAAACACCACCATCACTCAGGAACTACCAACACAACAGGCATCTGTTTTAAAAGCTAATAATGAGTTACACACTGCTACTACCATAGAGGCGCAAGCGACAACAGCACTGAATGACACCCTACCAGTTATCACAAAAGTGCGGGATCTAGATAGCAAAATTAATCAGCAAGCTCGATTGTTAGCAGACGACACCCAACGCAAAAACATGCTGGCTACGAGCATGCAGAACTTACGTCAACAAATCGACACACATCAACAAACCGAAAGTGATATTAAACGTCAGCTTAACCATATAGAAAAATACTTTAGCGACTATCCAGAGCTCAATAATTTAGACAGCGACATACCCACTTTTAATGACAACTGTATTCGATTAAAAAATATTTTAACGAATAATATCAGCCTAACAGCAGACAAAGCCACACAGCATCAGCAAATGCGTGAGCGACAAGACAATGCGGATACATTATCAAAAAAACTAGAGACAGATAAGTCATCAATTTCGCAGCAACGTACGCAACTTGCCAGCTTACAACAGCAGCAAGGTGCTCTGATGAAAGGCCAATCGGTTGCAAGTATGCGCAGCGAGCAAGAACAGATTGGTCAAATAAGCGCTCATATTGAGCAAGTAGGTTTTAAGCTACAGCATTTATCTGA
Source organism: Psychrobacter sp. AOP31-B2-9 (assembly GCF_052378005.1). Lineage (NCBI taxonomy): Bacteria > Pseudomonadati > Pseudomonadota > Gammaproteobacteria > Moraxellales > Moraxellaceae > Psychrobacter > Psychrobacter sp. AOP31-B2-9. The sequence continues at coordinate 24,483 of NZ_JBQSXG010000023.1, read as the reverse complement.
AATATCTGACCAAATCAGTCAGATTGACCTGACACTGCCAGCACTAAATAAAGAGCTGGCTACGTTAGCAGACTCGATTGTCCAACGTCGGTCAAACTTACAAGAAGCTAAATCCAAACAGCAAGAAAAACAGGAGCATCTAAGATTACTACAGAAAGTCGCCAAGCTTGAAGATTACATCATAGAGCTAGAAGACGGTACACCCTGCCCGCTTTGCGGCGCGCATGAACATCCTTATGGTAACGATCATCCATTATTAGATAAGCATGCAGACGGTGATAAACCTCAGTCGCAAATGCAACAAACACTGCAGCAAATAGATGATCTAGATACGTTGATCGAAAATATCGAGCAGACCCTATCTAACGATAATATTAAACATGCGACAAAACAATCAGCCATCAATAGCGAACAGCAGCAGTTAGCGAATCTGCAGACACGAACAACAACTCTAGCCAGTGATATTCAGTCTGTTTTGGTCTCAATACTGCATACTCAAAATACGTATACCCAAGCGCTTGCTGAGATTATCCATCCACTGACTGAGATGAGTGACTTTTATAAAAGCGCTAATGCCTTTGACACGGCTCATATTGAGCATTTTACCGCGATATTAAACAACACCAAACAGCAGCTCAATCAACAAAAGCAGTCGACTCATACCATACTAACTGAATATGATGCTCAGGCAGAACAAATCATAGCGCTTAACAGAACGATTGAGGCCGATGAAAAACAGCAACAGGCGCTGATTAATGAGGTAAACAGTATAACGACTGATATAAAATTGATATCACAAAAAATTGAAGGTATAGATAACCGTATTAATGTTAATTTTGCTGAATTGGCGCCTATTATAACGGCGGTCTGCGCGCAAGTAGATAGATATCCCATTGATAAATACAAAGCGTATTTGAATACAGCACCGAACCGCGCAGACATTCAGGCAGCACTCTCGCAACTACATCATAGTATTCAAACGCAGGCAGTATTAAGTAAGACTGAATGTGACACTCACATCGATCAACTACGCCAGAAAAGCAGTGCGCTAAAGGAATTAAAACAAACCCTTAATGAGCAAACCGACCAACAGCATCAGCTGAATAACAATCTAAGCAGTATCACCGCACAAATTGATACCAAGCAACATCAGCTGGCAAGTGAAGAAGCCGCACTCCAGCAATTAGACACTTTAATTAGCGAGCATACTAAAACGCATCAGCAATTACAGGCAGAGAGACACAGGCTATTTGCAGATAAAAACCCTGATCACGAGAGCAATCGACTACACACAGCGCTAGATGAGGCAAAAAATAAGACCGCTATCGTACAACGGCAGGCCGATAATGCGGCACAGTTGCTGGAGCAATCACAATTGCGCGCGCAGCAATTGGCAAGAGACCTTGATATTGCCACGACCATACTTAATGAGCAGCAAACGAATTTTAACGCGTTATTGGCACAATCACAGTTTACAAGCGAGGCTGATTTTGAGCAGGCACGACTGCCAAAAGAGACGCGTGATGATTTAAAAAACCGCCAGTTTGGTATTGAACAAGCATTAAACCAGACCAAAGCCCAATTACAAGCCACGCAGCAATCATTGGATGATCAGCTTGCCAATCCTTTAACTGATGAACCAAGAGACGTACTCGCTGGCAAGCAGAACCAGCTACAGACAGAGATAGACACTCGTTTTGGTGCATTGGGTGCTATCGAACAACAGCTTACAACTAATGAGCAGCAAAAAACCGTACAGAGCGAGCAGCACACTGCTATCGCTGCACAAAAAGAGACCATGCAAGTATGGCAACAGTTGTATGATTTGATTGGCTCCGCAGATGGCAAAAAATACCGTACCTTTGCGCAAGGCTTAACCTTTCAGGTGATGATTGACCATGCCAATAAACAGCTAACAAAAATGAGCAATCGCTACTTACTCATTCATGATGCAGATAACGCATTAGAGCTTAACGTGGTTGATGATTATCAGGGCGGTGATATCCGCAGTACCAAAAACCTATCAGGCGGTGAAGGTTTTATCATTAGCCTAGCATTAGCACTAGGATTGTCACAAATGGCCAGTCAAAACATACGAGTGGACTCGTTATTTTTGGATGAAGGGTTTGGTACACTAGATGAAGAGTCGCTCGATATCGCGCTTGATACCCTAACCAGCCTGCAACAAGAAGGCAAAATTATCGGTATTATCTCTCACGTTCAAGCGTTAAAAGAACGTATCTTGACGCAAATTAAGGTCGAAAAAATCTCTGGTGGGTTTAGCCAAATTAGCGGACAAGGCTGTCGTAAAGTGGAAGACGCTGCAGCCAGTAAGTAATAGTGAACATCATATCTATAGCCGATCCACTATAAAACAAATACATCGATACGGATTATATTTTGCGCCGCCTCCTGCGTAGGCACAGCAAGAAAGGCGTAACCCGTATCGTGTGGTTGACTCTCTTTTATTTGAAACTGATTATATTCAGTGAATAAATAAACCGCTCATAATAAAAACCCACCGCTATTTAATAGCGGTGGGTTTTTTTGCAAATAAATTATGGTTTAGATAGCTGGCTATCTATTTATCTACTACTTATTTGGTCACCAAGCCACTCAACTCACTCATCAATACTGACAATGTTGACAGCGTGATCTGACGGTTTTCATCATTGGCATACAACTGATCTAATTTGCTCATTTCTGCTGTGACAGATGTCAAATGATCTGAATGGCGTGAGTACCACTCATCAAATGCTTGTTTCGCATCTGGTTTGGATAAGATAGCATCCATCAGTAGACGCAAACTACGTGACAGCTCATTCATTAATGCATGGCGAGCACGACGATCCCAATAACCTTGCTGCGGTAAAGTCGCGATGTTATCCGCCATCCAGTCTAGTTGCAAGACATGATAAGCCTCAAAGTATAAGGTTGCAATCTCATCGACAGGACGCTCATATAGTTCTGCTAAGAGCGCTGTATCAAGCGCATCCACATGATAAGGCATCATAGCAAATAACGCCGCATCACTGTTAGACAGGTCGTCTTGCATCAATTTGGTGGTATCTTTTTGTAAATACTCTGCAAATTTCTGCTCAATAAACCCATCTGGTTTGGTCAGTTTTTCAACACTGTCATTAAATCGGCTGATCATATCAGAGACTTGCAAATCTTGGCCAAAGGCATTGATAAACCAAACAACGCCACTCTCAAGCGAATCACGTAGACGTAGTTCAAGGCTTAGCAACACAGTAGCATCGATTTGATTGTCTAATGATTCAAGCGTTTTCCAAGCTTTTGATACATCAAAGACATCACGGCTGATCGCATAACCACGCACGATGGTAGCAAGCGACTGATCTGTTTCCTCGAAAAGACGGAACAATGCTTCGATGCCTAGGCGGTTAACCACACTATTGGTTAGATAAGTACTAATGATTTCGCGATGCAAGCGATGCTCGGTCATCTCATCGAAGAAACGTGACGCCAGCTCATCTGGGAAGTACTTACGTAGCTCATTAATGAAGTAAGGATCGTCTGGCAAATCAGAAGACAATAAGTTGTCGTATATCCACATCTTGCCATAGGCCATCACGACTGCCAGTTCAGGGTTGGTCAGACCGGTATGAGATTTTTGACGTTTGGCAATTTCTTCATCAGATGGCAAGTATTCAATTGCACGATCCAGACGCCCTTCACCTTCTAGCATCTGAATAAAGCGTTGGTGATCGCTGAGGTTCGCTGATGCACGAAGTTGACTCAGCTCAATTGCCTGAGGTTGCAGATAGTTCTGGCGCAGTACCAGCTCTGCTACGGTGTCGGTCATACTCTCAAGCAGCTCATTACGTTGCTTAATCGTCATATCGCCTTGCTCAACGATCTTACCTAGTAGGATTTTGATATTGACTTCATGATCCGAGCAGTTAACACCGCCTGAGTTGTCGATTGCATCTGTGTAGATACGTCCACCGGTTTGAGCGTATTCGATACGACCTTGCTGAGTTAGACCTAAGTTACCACCTTCACCAACGACGGTTGCACGTAGCTCATTACCATCAATACGTAGTGAATCATTCGCACGGTCACCAACGTCAGCATGCGTTTCGTTCGCACTTTTGACATAAGTACCGATACCACCATTCCAAATAAGATCGACAGGAGCGCGTAGTAACGCACTAATCAAATCATTCGGTGCAAGGCTGTCTTCACTAATATCAAAGAGCGATTTCATCTCAGGACTGATAGTGATGGTTTTGTCTTGGCGTGAGAAGATACCACCACCTTGACTGATTAATGACGCTTCATAATCTGCCCACGATGAGCGTGGTAATTCAAACAAGCGTGCACGCTCAGCGTATGAAGCCACAGTGTCTGGATTAGGATCAATAAAGATATGTAGATGGTTAAATGCAGCGACCAGCTTGGTATGTTTTGAGAGCAGCATGCCGTTACCGAACACATCACCGCTCATATCGCCGATACCGACTACGGTAAAGTCATCACGGTTTTGGATGTCCATACCGCGCATACGGAAATGACGTTTAACCGACTCCCATCCACCGCGAGCTGTGATACCCATTGCTTTATGGTCATATCCGACTGAGCCACCTGATGCAAAGGCATCATCTAGCCAGAAGTTGTACTCTGCTGCTAGTGCATTGGCAATATCAGAGAAAGTCGCTGTACCTTTGTCTGCTGCGACAACTAAGTACGGGTCATCTTCATCATGGCGTACCGTATTGGCTGGCGGGATGATTTTGCCATCGACAATATTGTCCGTGACATCAAGCATACCGCGCAGGAATGTTTGATAACAAGCAATACCCTCTGCTTGAAACGCTTCACGACCATCAGCCATAGATTTGGTTTTGACGATAAACCCGCCTTTTGAGCCAACTGGCACGATAACAGCGTTTTTGACCATCTGAGCTTTGACCAGCCCAAGCACTTCAGTACGGAAGTCTTCCATACGATCTGACCAGCGCAGACCACCACGGGCAACTTTACCACCGCGTAAATGTACGGCTTCTACGCGCGGCGAGTAAACAAATATTTCAAACATTGGTTTTGGTTTTGGCAGGTTAGGAATATCTGCTGCCAAAAACTTAAATGACAAACGGTCTTTGCGTTGCCCGTTTTCATCTGTTTGATAAAAGTTAGTACGAACCATGGCGTTGATCAAATCCAAATACCAACGCAAGATAAGATCTTCGTCTAGACTATCTACATCTGCTAGCGCTGCGATGATTTTTTCTTGTATCTGCGCAGCTTTCTGTGTTCGCTCGTCTTCGTTGTGTTCTGGATTCATGCGGGCATCGAATAGGCTGGCTAGCGCTACACTGATATCGCTGTTTTTGACCACAGTTTGTTGAATGTAATTGCTAGAGAATGGTGCTCGAGCTTGTAACATATAACGCGATAATGCTCGTAATAAGACCACGCCATAGGTGTCCAAGTTGGTCGTCAATACCAGCTCATTAAAGGAGTCGCTTTCAACTTTTCCAGCCCAAATTTGTTTGAGACTGTCTTCAAACTGACCGCGTACCACTTGCATATTGACAGTATCAACATGCTCAAGCGTCAGCTCATACTCTTGCATCCAAATAGGCTGCTCTGGCAAGTCAAACTCATAGGTTTGTGCTGAGATGACTGATACGCCGAAGTTTTCGAGGATTGGCAAGACCTTGGACAAGATGACAGGTTGCTCACGACCGTAGAGTTTTAGATGCAGCTGGTTACTTGCATCACCTGTTGATTGGTACAAGTGCCAAATCATTGGTTGCTCTGTCGTCAATACCGCCAAACGCTTGGTATCTTCAACGGCAGTACGAGCATCAAAACGCTCTTGATATGCGGCGGGAATATAGTTTAAGAATCGACGATTTAAAGCATTGGCTTGTTGTTCACCGACATTATCGAGCAGTACTTTCTGATAGTTATCAGTCCATGATTGCATCAACTCGGATAACTTAGCCTCAAGCGCAGGTGTATCAACCTCATTTACTTGACCTGGTACTGTGCGCACATGGACATGGACACGAGCATGTTCAGATTCATTGAACTCAGTGGTAAAGCCAGACGAAGTTCCGCCATAAGCATCTTTTAGTACGTTTTGCACCTTGATACGCAGTTCAGTATTGAACTTGTCACGTGGAATATAAACTAAGCAAGACACAAAACGTTGATAATGATCAATACGGCTGAATAGGCGCAGACTCTTTTTGTCTTGTAACTGACTGATACCCGAAACGATTGGATATAACTCTTCAACGCTGGCTTGAAATAAATCATCACGTGGCAAAGTATTAATAACATGCATCATTTTGTGATGTGCATGACCATCACGTGGCAACTCTGCCATCGCCATTATTTTATTAGCTTTTTCACGCAATAATGGTATTTGTTGTACAGTCAGTTGATACGCTTGTGAGGTTAACAAGCCAATAAATCGATACTCCCCAACCAGTTTACCGTTATCATCAAACTTATGAATACCCAAAAAGTCCATGTATACAGGACGATGTACAGGTGATACACGACTTGACTTAGAGAGCATCAATACTCTTGGCTCAGTCAATAGTTGCTTTAATACTTTAGGTAGTTGGCTAAAACTTTGTGATAATTTATCTTCTTCAGAACCACGTAAGAGACCCAAACCGCTATTACCAATAGCAAATAAATCTAAGGCAGTAGGATTCTTATCCACCTCTACTGCTTGTCCACCTTCTAAGCGATACTCTCGATATCCGAGAAATATAAAATGATCGTCTAATACCCAATCTAAAAACGCCTGTATTTCTTGATGAGAATAAAATGCTTCTGGTAACTGTTTATGAGACAGCTCATCTTTAATATGAGTCAACTGTGCTCGCATCTGTGCCCAATCACCAACGACTGTATCTAGCGTATCAATTTTTGCTCGTAGCATCTGCTGTAAAGATTCTAAGTCTTTGTTATCTTGATAAGCAATCTCACAATGAATCAAAGACAGATGAGACGTCGCACTTTCATTGGCACTTTCAATATGCGTAATTTGATCATTATCATCACGTTCAACATTGATAATAATATTATAAGTACGATGAATATCGATACCTTCCGCTTCTAAGCTCATCAAAATTGTATCGACTAGGAAAGGTCGATCATAAGCCACAATTTGAATAACTGTGTGCGAGCTGTGAAAGTGCTGCTCTTCCGCTTTGGGGTTCAACACTGTCAATTGCGGGTAATTGCCTTCATAAGCTTTAAGCAGGGTAAAATGATGCAGCGCCATACCTGCTAGATCAGCATTATTGATATTTTTTGCCACTTCTTGATGCAAAGGTTGGTAGTAGCTATGAATAAAGTGATCAAATAGCGATTTGTCTTTTTGTACGTAACTGGTAGCAATATCGCTTATTTGGCTGATGCGCTCTGTTGCGATACTGAGAGAGTTTGGCATTTTATTTTTTCCTTTTTTATAGGTTTGGTTGATCCATTATTTATGTAAATTAAGTCATGCGTTTACTTACTAATACTGCCTGCATATATTGAATGTTGTTTATGCCGCGATGCAGTATATCCATTTATAAAAATTATTCTGTTTTTTATTACTTTTTTACGTTTCTCCCCTGTTTCTATTTTAATGTCATAGGGCTAAGTGATATTCAAGTGACCCTCACCCCCTTAATTTATTGAAGTGTAACGTAACTAAGGCGCTAGCAGACGTTTGCAACTTCATTTCATGAATTAGCAAGACATCAATAACCTTTTCTAATGAAACAGCTTTCGAATTTATAGGTGACTGCGCACTAGTAGGTGGATACTCATGGCAATCAGTACGACTTTTTTGTTAGAATATGCCGATGTATTTACGAGTGTGTGACTCACTCATTATTAATTTTAACGCTAAGGGCGAGACGTATGATGAATATTTTGGTGATTGGCTCAGGTGGTCGCGAACATGCGCTAGCATGGCAGTGCGCAAAAGACGATAAAGTCGATAATGTTTACGTCGCTCCTGGTAACGCTGGTACTGCACTTGAGCCTAAATGTCAGAATATTACTTTAGAACCAGTCGCTGGTGCTGATGAACACAGTGCTGTAATAAGTTTTTGCCAAGATAATGCTATCGACATGGTTATCATTGGACCAGAAGCACCTTTAGTCACAGGAATCGTTGATGCCTGCCGTGATGCTAATATCAAAGTATGGGGCCCGACTGCTTACTGTGCACAACTAGAAGGCTCAAAAACTTTCGCCAAAGAGTTTATGGCACAGAACAACATTCCAACGGCTGCTTATCAAGGTTTTACAGAAGCAACGGCTGCCAAAGCCTATGTTAGTAAACAAGGCGCGCCAATTGTTATCAAGGCTGATGGTTTAGCGGCTGGTAAAGGCGTCATCGTTGCCGAAACTATCGAGCAAGCACATGAAGCAATCGACGACATGCTAGCAGACAATAAATTTGGGGATGCGGGCAGTCGTGTGGTTATCGAGCAGTTTTTACAAGGCGAAGAAGCCAGCTTTATCTGCATGATTGATGGTGACAACATCTTACCGATGGCAACCAGTCAAGATCATAAGCGAGCCTTTGAAGGTGATACAGGACCGAACACTGGTGGCATGGGTGCCTACTCTCCTGCACCAGTTGTGACTCAGGATGTACATGACAAGGTCATGAGCCAAGTCATTCAGCCGGTGGTTGATGCCATGAAAAATGCTGGACATCCTTATACTGGATTTTTATATGCAGGCCTTATGATTGATGACGCAGGTGACCCTTATGTTATCGAGTTTAACTGCCGCTTTGGTGATCCAGAGACACAGCCCATTTTGATGCGTCTACAGTCTTCAATGGTAGATTTGGTCGAACAAGGACTGGCTGGTCAATTGCCTAGTGAGGCTAAATGGGATAAACGCCCTGCTCTGGGCATTGTTTTGGCGTCTAAAGGCTATCCAGAAACGTCTTCAAAAGGCGATGTTATTACTGGCTTACCAGCGTTAGGCAGCAATGATGACAATGCTGTGAAAGTATTCCATGCGGGCACTGCATTTTCTGACAGTAATGCTGGAGATTCTGAGAAAGAAGTCATTACCAACGGTGGTCGTGTGCTATGCGTAACGGCATTAGCAGACAATATTGCTGATGCTCAACAAGCAGCACTAGTTGTAACAGGTGCGATTAGTTTTGATGGTGCGCAATATCGCCGTGATATCGGTCACCATGCTGTTACTCGTGAAAACGCTCAATAATTGAGTGGTTTGTCTTAAATTAATAAAAAATTCTGCACTCTATTATTTGACCTAGCATGATGCTAGGTCTTATTTTTTTTAGATTAAAAATATAATATAGTCAAATCCATATGAATCCGCTACATCGTCATCCTCGCTGACCGTACTAATGTATCGCTTGCACTCGGTTTCCTTGTGTCGAAGTTATTTGAACTCAACTATATTAATGATCCTGCTGTTTTTCTAAAATTTAGCTTTCTAAAAATACTTATTTCTACAAAATTATATATTGTAAAACAACGTCGTACAGAGTAACTGCTATTAGCCTCTATGAGGCATCAACCAAGTACGTTTTATATGATACAATTTTGTACCTGTATATCGTATCTCCCTTGATTTGTAGTTCCCTTACCCACAAATCAGTACCAACTGACTGAATGATTATATTTATGGCAAATGATACGTCTAAATCGTCTAACAATAAGCAATCAATCGATACCCTAAAAACGTCAGGCTTTGAGCGTCGAATGTCGATTGCCAAAACATCTTTAAATATTGGTCGTCGTTGGGCAGGTAATAGCGTGTCTGGTATGTTCTTAGGTAAAGAAGCACGTACAGCTCGCAACCAAGCTTTTATGGAAGATCAAGCTACTTATCTTGCGGCAGAGCTTGGTAAGTTAAAAGGCTCTGTGGTAAAAATTGGTCAGATGTTAGCGATTTATGGCGAGCATATTTTGCCTCCCGAAATCACACGTGCATTGCAAACGCTTAACGATAATACCGCCACACTATCATGGCCAACGATTGAACAAACCTTACGTAGATTATTAGGCGATAAGTTAAATGACCTAGAGGTAGATCCAATTCCTATTGGAACCGCGTCACTTGCTCAAGTTCACCGTGCAACCGTATTAGAAACTGGTGAGCAAGTCGTGCTAAAAATACAATACCCTGGTGTGGCAGAAGCTATCAATTCAGATCTGTCTTTATTCAAGCAATTACTAAAAGTTAGTAATATTGTGCCGCAAACCCGTTCACTCGATGCGTGGCTTGAAGAGATACGCGACCTACTCCATCATGAAGTTGATTACGAAGCGGAAGCGGAGACCACAGAGCGTTTTTATGAGCGTCTCAGTCATGATTCACGTTATATAGTGCCTAAAATCAATCGAAACTACTCAAAAAAACGCCTATTGTGTATGTCTTATGAGCCTGGCATCACGGTAGTTTCCGAAGAGTTGCAGATGCTGTCTCATGAGCGTCGTAACGCGATTGGTCAAGCCGCTATTGAAATTATGATGCAAGAGATATTTGTTTGGGGCGAAATGCAAACTGATCCAAACTTTGGTAACTATTTGGTGCGCGTCAGTGATGACAAAGATGATATAGATAGGTTGGTATTATTGGATTTTGGTGCAATTCGTCAATTTGATAAACATCTATTGACCATTGCCCATGGTTTATTAAAAGCAGGTTATCATCATGACCATCAGGCAATGGTACTAGCGATGACTGGTTATGACTTCTTTGATAGCATGAGCGATAAAGTTAGATCGGATGTAGCTTCGCTGTTTTTGCTGGCGACAGAACCTTTTAGTGACCCTACTATAAACCCAGATATTCCAACTGACAGCTTGGATCAGGATAATCGTTATATTTGGGCCAACAGTAAACTGCATTCACGTCTATCAACTAAAGCATCAAAAGCCATGCAGTCTTTTGAATTTAATCTCCCACCAAAAGAATTTATGTTTATCAGCCGAAAATTTATTGGTGCGTATACTTTTTTGACAGTTTTGGACGCACATACCTACTCTGATAAGTTGGTAAAGCCCTTTTTATAGATTAAACGACGCACGATTTTTGAACTGCCCTTTAGTGGCAGTTTTTTTATGTATGATTTTTTTTGCTTAGGCTATTTTATATTTTATTAAATAGATATACCTTAATCATCTGTCACCGTTTATTTTTATTACTTAGGCTATTTTTCTTCGTCAACACTCTCAATTCGCCAATCATCAAACCTTGTTTTATAGCCTTCTGGCTTAAAAATGCTCAGCTCCCAGCATGTCTCTCCACGCGCTAGATACTTGACTTCAAAATGTGTACGCTGACTGTCTGCCGCTACTTTATATCGAGTGTTTGGTAAGCACCATACCCTGGTTGCCTGCTGCTCTGCATTATCCATATATGCTTCAATATTGGTGACTAGCACAACTTCCCCGCCTACCTGCAAACGTGACAATAGAAACTCAAAAAAAGGCATATTCAACCATTGCTGATTGGGGTTATGCTGTTCAGGATTGGGATAAAGAATAAAGATTTTTACCAAACTGCTTGGTTTGATAGCATGCACTGTCCATGCAATGGCATCAGCATGAATCGCATCTAAGTTCGGTGAAGATTGTATTGCTGCTAGTTTGGCAAACGCTTCGAATTTGTTGCGTGTACGCTCAATCGCTATCAAATGCTTATCAGGATTGTGTGCTGCAAAACCAAGCGCATGCTTGCCCTTCCCTGCACCAATCTCTAATACCAAAGGGCTATGATTTTTATTATTAATGATATCTGGAATGATAAAGTCACGCGGTGCTGAGAGCTTTTGCGGTTGAAATACTCGCAATTTTTGATGCGTAAGCTCAATATTGTCAGTCATCTACTATCCTTAAAATATTTGTCTTTTGCCATTATTTGACCACATGCTATTATATAGTTAATCGGCTTTAATAGCAGGATTTGCCGTTTACTATTATTTGATATAATTTTTTGCTTAGGCTATTACTAATTTTCCTATTATTGGTTTTCTTCATGTCCCAATACTATTAAACCAGCTATATTTATTCACGATGTTTATTATACAAAAATCCTCGAGGATGCTCTCACACTTATTATGACCGAACCTACTCCCAACATATCTCCGAAGACTTATCCTTGCCCACGTTGCAACACTCAAACTGCATGGCAGGACAATAAATACAAACCGTTTTGCAGTAAGCAATGCAAACTGATTGATTTGGGCGCATGGGCAAATGAAGATTACACTTTGCCTGCGGAAACCACGCCTTTCTCTGACGAACTATAACTTCTAATTTTTTTATTCACTTATCATCCTAAGGATGTTTTACATGTCTGCTACTTACTTGATGCCCACTTACAACCGTCAACCGATTAGCTTTACACGCGGTTCAGGCAGTTGGTTATACACAAAAGATGACACGCCTTATTTAGATGCACTAACTGGCATTGCAGTTTGTGGACTGGGGCATTGCCACCCACATGTGACTGATGCCATTCGACAGCAAGCATCCATCTTGGTGCATACCAGTAACTTATTCGGTATCGACTGGCAAGAACGTGCAGGAGAAATCCTATGCACTGCCGCTCAGATGGACAGTGTGTTTTTTGCCAATAGTGGTGCTGAAGCAAACGAAGCGGCATTAAAAATGGCACGATTATATGCACATAAACAAGGATTCAAACGTCCAAAAGTCATTGTTATGGAGCATTCATTTCACGGTCGTACGCTACTCTCATTATCAGCCACTGCCAATCCCAAAGCGCGCGAAGGCTTTTATACATTAAATGAAGACTTTATTCGCGTACCATTTGGTGACATTGCGGCCATCCAACAGGCGGCACAAGATCACGATGAGATTTGCGCTATTTTTGTAGAGCCCATACAAGGTGAAGGTGGTCTCAATACAGCGGCCAATGGCTTTGCTTATCTTGAAGACTTACAAGCAGAATGTGAAGCTCATAACTGGTTGTTTATGATAGATGAGGTACAAACAGGTAATGGCCGTACTGGTAAGTATTTCGCTTATCAACACAGCAATGCACGCCCTGATGTGCTAACGACGGCTAAAGGGTTGGGTAACGGTTTCCCAGTTGGTGCTTGTATGGTAAGTGGCCGTGCCAATGGCTTATTTGGCGCTGGTAGCCATGGTTCAACTTATGGTGGCACGCCGTTGGCCAGTCGCGTGGTTCATAGTGTGTATGACGTATTAGCCAACAGCGATATTATGAATAACGCGGTCACCGAAGGGTTGTTTATTCGTGAGACGGTAGTCGATACGCTAGGACAGTATGACATCAGCAGTCGCGGTGCCGGTATGATGATTGGTATTGTATTACCTGAAGACATGGACTGTAGCCAGCTCGTAAATCGTGCTCGTGATGAACAGAATCTAATCATCAATGTCACAGGCGGTCATGTAATACGCTTATTACCGCCGCTTAATATGAATCGTGATGAAAGCACACAGGTGGCTGAGCGTTTGATCAACTTATTAAAACCTTCTGTTTAAGAGGTGGTTTTTTAAGACAGGTATACTCAAGTATGCCTGTTTTATTTCACCAACCGTTAAATATAAAAAAAGACATAAGCTTATCGGCTTATGTCTTTTTTATGGGCTAATAAGAAAAATTATGAACGGGCTTCAAACGCATCCTCAAAGATACCAACGATTTGTTCGTGATTTGCTTGAACAGGGTTAGTTAAACCACATACGTCTTTAAGTGCATTGGTCGCTAACTCGTCGAAATCTTCACGTTTAACACCAAGCTCTTTTAACGACTTCGGAATATTGACAATATCTGCCAGTTTTTTAATCGCGTCAATTGTATTCAAACCCGCTAAGTCGCTATTATTGTCACTTAAAATCTGACCAACGGTATTCAACCTTTCTGTAGCCGCTGATTCATTGAATGCTTCGACATGTGGTAATAGCAGCGCATTACATACACCATGCGGTAAATCATACATGCCACCTAATTGATGAGCCATTGCATGAACATAACCAAGTGATGCATTGTTAAATGCCATTCCTGCTAAGAATTGAGCATAGGCCATGTTTTCTCGAGCGACCATGTTTTTCGGTTCTTTTACGGCGGTCGGTAAAGAAGTTGCTATGAGCTCAATAGCTTTGACAGCACAGGCATCTGTAATCGGGCTGGCACCTGTAGATACATAAGCCTCTACTGCATGGGTCAATGCATCCATACCAGTCGCCGCCGTCAAACCAGCAGGCATATTAGACATGATACCAGAATCGTTAATCGACAAAATAGGCGTGACATTGGTGTCAACTATCGCCATTTTAACATGGGTATTCTCGTCTGTAATAATACAGAAGCGGGTCATTTCAGAGGCAGTACCTGCGGTGGTATTGATGGATACTAACGGCAGTTGAGGTTTTTTTGATTGGTCAAGGCCTTCATAGTCTTCAATCTTGCCACCATTGGTTGCAACCAATGCGATTGCCTTAGCACAGTCATGAACCGACCCGCCACCGAGCGATATCATCAAATCTGCATCAAATGATTTTAGTTCTGCAAGTCCTGCATCGACATTACCGACTGTTGGATTAGGCTGAACTTCGGTAAAAATTTTGACTTTTATGCCTTTTGATTCAAGGGGTTTTGTGACTTGATCTACGACACCGATCTTTTCGAGAATACTGTCAGTAACGATGAATATCTTTTTACAGTTGAGCTTTTCTAGCTGCTCAATACCTTTTTCTAAAGCACCTTCACCGACTAAGTTGCTAGAAGGCATAAAAAATTGTGATAAAGCCATGGTAATATCCTTATTAAGTTAATCTAATTAAAAATTTGGCGTTTAGCTAAATAGAATAGTAATGATCCACTCCTTTAGACCACCAAAATTATCATATCATAACTTTGAAAAAAACAAATATTAATTTGTTATATTATATCATTATGGTCTATTTATTTACATAAGTGTTGTGAATCTTACTTCTAAGTAGAATACTTAAAAAAGTATGGTCCGTTAAGCAATCAATTTAGCCCACTCTGAAAATGGGTTATTCATCAACTGCCAATTTTTAGGACCTTGGGCCATTTCCTCATCGTTGAGCAAGCAATCATTGAACTTATCGATAAGATCTGACTCATCCATTTCTATACCAATCAACACAATTTCCTGACGGGCGTCACCTGTACTCTCGTCCCAATTACTTTCTATGATGTCACGATTCTGCTGATCTTGTGGCCACTCCTCTTCAGGAACTGTTGCCCACCAGTACCCAGCCAGACCATGTCTGGCCATCGCACCGGCTTGTGACCAAGAACCTGCCAGCTTAGGATTAGACGCGAGCCAAAAGAAACCTTTTGAGCGCACCACACCTTTCCATTCTGTATTAATAAAATCGTAAAAACGCTGCGGATGAAAGGGACGACGGGCTCGATAAACAAAACTACTGATGCCATACTCCTGTGTCTCTGGTATATGCTCTCCCCTAAGCTCTTTTAACCAGCCTGGTGCCTCAGAGGCTGCCTCAAAATCAAATAAGTTGGTATTCAAGAGCTTATCTAAATTGACCTGACCAAACTGAGAAACCTCAATTTTAGCTCGTGGATTTAAGGAATGAATAATCGCTAGTAGTCTTTCTTTCTCGTCATCTGAAATCAAATCCACTTTATTCAACACAATGACATCACAAAATTCAATTTGATCAATCAGCAAATCAACCACGGTACGCTCATCTTCCTCACCTAGTGACTCACCTCGAGATTGTATGCTGTCATAAGAGCTGTAATCTTTTAAAAAATTAAAAGCATCAACGACAGTAACCATGGTATCTAAACGAGCAAATTCATTCAGGGAGAAACCATCGTCATCTTCAAAAGTAAAAGTTTCTGCCACAGGTAACGGTTCAGAAATGCCTGTTGATTCGATAACCAGTTGATCAAAGCGATTGTCTTCTGCCAGACGTCGTACCTCTATCAACAAGTCTTCTCGCAAGGTGCAACAAATACAACCATTGCTCATCTCAACCAGCTTTTCATCGGTTCGGGACAGCTCGGCCCCACCGTCTCTGACCAATGCTGCATCAATATTTACTTCAGACATATCGTTTACGATAACCGCTATGCGCCTACCCTCACGATTATTCAAGATATGATTGAGTAGCGTGGTTTTACCTGCGCCTAAAAACCCAGACAACACTGTCACAGGCAGTTTTTTTTCGATGGCTAAAGAATTACTCATTGGCTCTCTCTTCTCTATCAATTTATATATAGTCAAATCTATATAAATCCGTCACATTGTCATCCTCGCTAACCATACTAAGGTATGGCTTGCACTCGATTTGCCTGTATCGAAATTATTTGAACTCAACTATATTTGTTATCAAAATCTGTTATCAAATATGCTTAAAGAATACTGCTTCTTAAATACTGGTTCTTAAATATGGTCATAACAAATTAGAATCCTTTAAAAATAGTGAAAATAGTGACGATTAGTCTAGAGTCTGTTGAGTATTCAAATTGAGACAGACAAGCAAGGAGAGGATCTACTACGATGATCAGGACCCCATGTGCGATAACCAGCACTATCAATATGAATTTGTCCAGAACTGTAAACTCCAAGCCCCATGTTTAACGCCGCTCCCTTCTCCTGCCAAAACGTACAAAGTCTTTTTTTAGTTTCTATAATCTGTATTGTCTCTAATGTATCTGGCGCTTCGCTTCCAATACGAAAATCTATGGCAGTATTCAATACGTGACGCGAGGTATCAGCACCTTTGGCGCAGCGGTTCAAATTAAAATTTCGATAAACGGATGTGACGGTAAAATCACGAACCACCTTGTCATCGACAAGCACTTTCATTATTTGAAGTGTGGGGACAATATTTGACCATAACTCTGTAGGTGGTATTTCAAACTCTGCGGCACCGCATTTTTCCCAGTCTCTAGCACTTTGAAAAAACTCATGATCTGGTACGTAGCCAACCAACCCCTTACTTTTTAAAAAAGAAGTGTATTCCATAGCCTGTTGCTGATTGACGCTGTCACTTAGCCATATACGGTAAGTGTCTGGAGTTTGTTTTTGATGAACTAGCTCTGAATTTTGTACTGAAGGCAAATGCACTAATGGGTCTTTTGCTTGTCTATGGGCGAATTTTTCACGTGACTGGTTGACCAAGTTTTTTTCTGAATGGCTCTGATTTGAATAATCATGGTTTGAGTGATTGCTTGGCATGACTGTCGGCACATACTGACTATCAACAGACTGATGGGCACAAGCTGTTAGAAAACATATAGGATAAAAAACGGAGCACAGAATAAAGACACTATATTTCATTTGAAGCCATCTACATTAAAAATGCACAGGTAAAACAGCAAGCATCGCTATACTTGCTAAGTATTTAGTTATGTTATAACATAACATTTTACAATTCAACTGAGTTTTGCATATTAATGATTAATGATCTTCCTGATATTTCTGCGAACCTAAAAGCACCGCCCAATTCTGCTTGTTTAGACTGGGTCGGTATGGAACATATAGCCCTACCTATTTATATTGAAAACACACTTTGTCCAAGCGATATAAGCGCTTTTGTTAGCCTAGATGATCCTGCTATCAAGGGCATCCATATGTCTCGGTTGTATATCAAGTTACTAGAATTGGCCAAATTAAAAAACCTTAATACCTCCCACCTCAAAGAGACATTGCAGGGCTTTCTCAACAGCCATAAGGGGTTATCTAATCATGCAAAGCTACATATAAAAAGCCAGCTATACGTCGAACGGCCAGCATTAATCAGTCCGCTAACTGGCTGGAAGAGTTACCCCTTTGAGCTATCCTGCCAGCTTATTGACCGTCAGTTTTTCGTGGAAGTTCAGATTGAGGTTCCTTACTCATCTACTTGCCCTTGTTCGGCGGCCCTATCACGCAGCTTAATTCAGCAGCAGTTTCAAAAAGCCTTATCCGAAGAGCGATTCGATCTGACCAATGCAGCAGAAGTTATCGATTGGTTAGGGACTACCGAGGCCATTGTTGCAACACCGCACAGCCAGCGTAGCGTCGCTCAATTACAGTTTAAGCTATCCACTGCTGTATCTGAATTGTCGCTCATCGCCCTCATTGACCAAGCAGAACACGCCCTTGCCACACCTGTACAGACAGCGGTAAAGCGTGTCGATGAACAGGCTTTTGCACTGGCAAACGGACAAAACTTGATGTTCTGCGAAGATGCAGTACGGCGGCTACATCATACATTCTTGGACTATGCCAATATTTTAGGATTTAAATTCAAAGTCATTCATGCAGAAAGCCTGCATGCCCATGACGCGGTCGCAGAAGGCTCATGGCAATGGTAAATACAAACACGTCTATTTTTCTGACCATGGAACACGGCAAAAAAGGCCAAGAGTACTGCTTTGATACGGTTATGAGTCATATTCCTTGGAATGACCAAGGATTAATAGCCGCAATCGCACAAGACGTGCAGACCAAAGAGGTGTTAATGATGGCTTGGGTCAATGCCGAGGCACTCATAGAAACCTTAACCACTAAAAGGGTCTGCTATTGGTCACGTTCCAGACAAACCTTATGGCGAAAAGGAGAAAGCTCTGGGCACCATCAGCAGCTGATCGATGCCAAATTAGATTGTGATGGTGATGCGGTCTTGTTTTCCGTTCAGCAGCATGGCGCTGCCTGTCATACTTTTCGACCCAGTTGTTTTTATCTAGGCTTAGAATTGACACGAGTATCAATCTTAAGCAATCCTTTATCCAATACCAATAAGACCTCTTATGATTCGTAAAAACCCATCCGGCGACCTTCCTATCATTCACCAAACGGCCTATGTCGACCAAACGGCTATTATTTGCGGCAAAGTGATTATTCACGCCAATGTCTTCATTGGGCCTTATGCCGTGATCCGTGCTGATGAAGTAGATGCACAAGGTGAAATGGAACCTATCATCATCGGTGCCAACTCAAACATTCAAGACGGAGTGGTTATTCACTCTAAAGCTGGAGCTGCCGTCACCATAGGAGAAAACTCTTCTATCGCTCATCGCTCTATCATTCATGGACCTTGCGAAATTGGACATCATGTCTTTATTGGCTTCAATAGCGTTTTGTTCAATTGCAAAGTCGGTAATAGAAGTGCCGTGAGACACAATGCTGTGGTTGACGGACAAGACTTACCTAATAGTTTTTATGTTCCCGCTATCAGCCATATTCATGCCACGACTGACTTGAGTGACTTCCCCCCGATGGACATATCTATTAGCGAGTTTTCAGAAAGTGTGGTGAGTACCAACATCGAGCTGGTGCAAGGATATAAGGCCTTACATAATGAGTTTTAGTAACCTAACATTTGATAATCTACCAAAAATCATCATTCGTAATGCTGTGATCGTAAATGAAGGCATTCAAAAAACGAGTGATGTACTGATAGAAAATGGCCGCATCCAAAAAATACAATCCAGTATTACAGGTATCTCTGATGCAAAAAACATCGATGCTGAAGGTGGCTGGCTCATTCCAGGGATGATTGATGACCAAGTACACTTTAGAGACCCTGGGGCACCGCAAAAAGGCACTGTAAAATCAGAATCGATGGCAGCGGTAGTTGGTGGTATCACAAGTTATATGGACATGCCCAATACACAGCCTGCGACACTGGATTTGAATGCACTTCATCAAAAGAAGCTAAACGCTGCCACGCATAGCATGGCAAATTACGCTTTTCACTTCGGTGTCAGCGCCGACAATATAGATATCATCGAACACCTAGACCCTAAGCTCGTTAGTGGCGTTAAAGTGTTTATGGGCGCATCGACAGGTAACATGCTGGTCGATGACCCACAAACCCTAGAGCGCTTATTTTCAAATGTACCCACTATCTTACTGACCCATTGCGAGTCAACGCCTCGTATCAGAACGCGTGAGCAACACTATAAAGAAAAATACGGTGACGACATTCCTGCTGTAATGCATGCCCGTATTCGTGACAAACAAGCTTGCTTTGAAAGCTCAAGCATGGCGGTTGCGTTGGCTGAAAAATACGGTACGCAGCTACACGTATTGCATATCACCACAGCCAAAGAGATTCGTCTGTTTAAAAACCTACCACTCGATAAAAAGCATATTACCGCTGAGGTTTGTGTGCATCATTTAAGTTTTGATGATACGGATTATGAAACATTAGGACACCTCATCAAATGTAATCCAGCCATCAAAACAGCACAAGATCGTCAAGCGTTGATCCAAGCGGTATCAGAGTCCAATCGTTTGGATATTATTGGCACTGACCACGCACCGCACACTTGGCAGGAAAAGCAGCAAAGTTACTTCAATGCACCAGCTGGATTACCCCTTGTGCAACATGCTTTACCTGCACTGATGGAGTTGGTTGCGGACAAACAGATGAGTATCGAAACCATGGTGCGCAAGACATCGCATCAAGTGGCAGACTTGTTTCGTATTAAAGACCGAGGCTATATACGTGAAGGCTATTGGGCAGATTTAGTATTGCTCAAAGAAAACAAAGAAAAAGTCATGGTCAGTGACACTCATAACTATATGCACTGTAACTGGACGCCTTTTGCACATAAAGCTTTTCGATATTCTGTAGCCACCACCATCATCTCAGGACAGCTTGCATGGCATCAAAACCAGCTGTTCCCAAACTGCCGTGGTCAATCTCTTGAGATCGACCGTTAGGGTCTATTGAACATTCAACAAACGCTAATCACTATAATTACTAATTGATAGATTACTTATGAATATCCAAATAACCAGTCACCAAAACGCTCAGCAACTTTCAATTGACGACCCTATATCGATTGCGACTTTACTAGCAATCTATAAACCGCCTGCTTATAAAAAGGTGTTTTTGGCTAAAGTTGATAGCCAATATGTTGACTTACAACATCTTATAACTGAAGACTGTCACATCCAGCTGATCACCGCTCAAAATGATGAGGCGTCGATACTGCAACGCGATTCATTTGCTTATCTGCTGGCAAGGTCGGTTTTACACTTATATCCAAACGCCAAACCTGTACAGTATCAAACTACAGATACTGGTTTTTATTATGACTTTGCAGAGACGCCTAATTTCAACGAAGATCATCTCCATGAAATCTCAAACGTCATGCAAGACATGGTTCAAAAAAAGCAGCCTATAGCAAGTGGCTATATTTCTCTAGCTGATGCTGTCACTTACTTTAGCTTAGAGAACCCACTGAAATCAGAATACTTAAAACAATGTATTTTAAAGCAACAAAGCTTAAAGCAACATAGTTTGAAGCAGTGTAGAGAACAGAGCGCATCGATAACGACTTTGTTTCAACCACATACACATAATGGCAGTGGTAGCATGAAAGATGTTTATCTGTCCCCTTTGGTTGCAAATACTTCATTTTTGCCACACTTCAAAATTACTCATGTATCAGGCGCCTATTGGCAAGGTGACGCGAGTCAACCTATGCTACAACGAATATATGTCACCTGCTGGGCTGCTCGAAAACAACTGACCGATTATTTGAAACAACAAGCAGAAGCAGCAAAAAGAGATCATAGAAAACTGTCACAGCAACTGGATTTATTACACTTTGACGAACGAGCCCCAGGGGCTGTTTTTTGGCATGCGAAAGGATGGAAAGTCTTTCAATTACTAACGGGATATTTGCGTCATCAACAAGAAGAAGCAGGATACACTGAGGTCAATACACCGGATGTCATGGATCGCGAATTGTGGGAGATTTCAGGGCATTGGCAGAATTACAAACAGCAAATGTTTTCGGTAGAAACCCCTGACGAAAAAACCTACGCGTTAAAACCGATGAGTTGTCCCGGTGCAGTCTGTCTCTATGGTCATGATCTAAAAAGCTATAGAGAACTGCCTCTCAAAATGGCAGAGTTTGGTAAAGTTCACCGTTATGAGCCTTCAGGTTCGCTGCACGGCTTGATGCGCGTTCGGCATTTTACTCAAGATGATGCGCATATATTTTGTACCAAAGATCAGCTTCTATCAGAGTGTGTCAGTACCATCCGCTTGATTTATAAAATCTATCAGCATTTTGGATTTGATAATATTTCTATCAAAGTATCTACCCGTCCAAAAAACAGAATAGGATCTGAGCAAATATGGGACTTTTTAGAACAGACCCTAATTCAGTCTTTACAAGACATTGATATCGCTTATGAGGTCAGTGAAGGAGAAGGCGCATTTTATGGCCCTAAAATAGAATTCACGCTAAAAGACGCGATAGGCAGAGAGTGGCAATGCGGCACTATTCAAGTAGATTTAAACCTGCCAGAGCGCTTTGATCTTAGCTATATTAACGAAGATAACCAAAAACAAAGGCCGGTGATGCTACACCGCGCTATATTTGGTTCGCTTGAGCGGTTTATCGGTATTTTGATTGAGCATTACGCAGGTCACCTACCCTTTTGGCTTGCTCCTGTCCAAGTGATGATAATCACTATTTCTGAAAATCAGCAGGCTTATGCCAATCAAGTTTTAAAGCAACTAAAAGATTTATCGTTGCGAGTGGAATGTGACTTTGGTAGAGACAAACTTGGCTATAAAATTCGCAAGCATACCTTACAGAAAATACCATTTATTTTACTGATTGGAGAAAAAGAGTTAGAGCAATCTAGTGTTAGAATCCGTACCAGTAAAGGTACGGACTTAGGATTACTGCCGATAGATGAATTAGCAGGTTTTTTTGTAACAACAGTGGGCAGCCAAACTGCAGATGAGTACATTAAAGAAACGATAGTCAGTTAAACTGAATAAAGAGGCTGTTTATCATATACCTCTTAGGGTGTGTCTTCATTTTAGGCACGCTCTAATGGGCATGAAAGTACTTTTTTAAGACTTCTAAGCAACGAATAATCTTAGCTGGTTGCTGTTCAGCATTCAAGGTAACTGCATATAATACAAAGCTTGGTAATTGATACCCTGTCAAAACTTCAACGAGCTCACCACTTTCAAGCTCTTTTTTGATATCCATTTCCATCATTCTTACCAAACCATGACCTTCTTTGGCCAAAGTAGTTGCCATAAAGACATTATTGGTATAAATGTGTGAGTTCATTTTTATGCGCGTTTTTTTGCCACTTTCTGTTTGAACCATATCAATCTGGTTAGCATCCTTCATGATTTCAATACAAATTAGCTGATGATTTGCTAGATCTTTAGGTGTTTGTAGCTTAGCATGTTGGCGTAGATATTGTGGTGAGGCAACGAGCATCTGACGCACATCAGTCAGTGGATGATTACTCAGGCTGGAGTCGTTTATCGAAGGACTCATACGGATTGCAATATCAATGCGCTCATCAATCATATCAACATAATGGTTGTCTGCCAGATAAGTGAGACTCAGATCATCATGTGCCGCCATCCACGTAGAGAGTGCAGGCAAAATATGATTGACACCCAACTCAGGAGTTGTCGCCACACGCAAGCTACCCGCTAACTCATCACGCAACTGATTGACTTTAATTTTACCTTGTTCAGCAGCACTCACCACATCCTTGGCTGCTTCATAAAAGCTTTCACCAGCTTCTGTTAGACTAAGTTTTCGGGTTGAACGATGAAGCAGTACCACACCCAAATCATTTTCTAAGGAACGAATTTGTTGGCTGACTGCACTGGTAGTAATACCTAGCTCACGAGCTGAACCACTAAAAGAACCGTGTCCGACCACACTGGCGAACACGGCCATACCGCGTAAATTCTCTAACATACTTTCACCTAAGCTGTATTTCAGTTTTTAATATAACTTAACTATTATAACGAATTTTTAATTTACCTTATAGTAACTAAAGGTACTGAATTGGTTGTGTTTTACAAGTCCAAAAAACAAAAATATCAAGATGATAGTATAACCTCACCTTGATATTTTATAAGGAAATTTCACTAGGCAACTATATAGAATTTCAAATAAATTTAATAATACTTTTTCTGACTGCTTAATACAAATGTACTTTACCCATCCTTCCTTCACCACGCTCAGTCAAATATTGCATCACAGGCGTACTCAACAGTTTTGATTCTGCTAACGCTGTGGCTTGTACTAGACGTTTTTGTTGGCGACGTTCAGGTGTTTTATTTTCAGCTATCATGATACTACCATCAATTTTTAGGTCGATATTTGCTTGCGTAAACTGCTGTTTCAGCTTAGCCGCTAACTGCTGAAAAGTAGCTTGTAAGTGACGACTATCCACACTAGTTACAAAGACTGCCTTGCCGTCACACAGTCCTGTCATCATACCTTGTCGAGCAAGCGCTAGCTCATCTGGAGCCAAGATATCTACTTCGCGTGCCGTTTGTAACCAATAATCCCATTTTTCTGGTGTCCACTCTCCTATTAACTCCTGCGCTGGACAACGTAGCAAAACACGAGGGTCATCATGCTGAGAAGTTAACTGGGAATTATTTGCATCAGGCTCAACAATTGGTTCAGGCTCAACAATTGGTTCAGGCTCAACAATTG